>JAUYDN010000276.1 GCA_030691775.1 Dehalococcoidia bacterium | reverse complement strand
TTTATTGGATAGACAGGACAGGGTGATGATTTTTATCGATGGTAGTAATCTCTACCACTCTCTTAAGGGGAATTTCCACCGCACGGATATCGATATGGGCAAGTTCTGCCAGAAACTGGTGGAAAAGCGCCGGCTGGTGCGTATCTATTATTACAACGCTATCGTCGGGATGAAACAGGAGCCGGAACGCTACCGCAGTCAGCAGCAGTTCTTTAACTCCGTCCAGCAGGTGCCGTACCTGGAAATGCGACTGGGGCGGCTTGTGTATACACCCGCCTGGCCCAGCTCCCCGCCGTATGAAAAAGGCATCGATATTATGCTCACCACGGACTTGCTCACCCACAGCTTCAAGCAGAACTACGATGTCGCCATACTCGTGGCGGGCGATAGCGATTACGTGGGCGCCATCCAGCAGGTGAAGAACAACGGGCAGAACGCGGAAGTGGCGCTCTTCGGCAGGCAGACTACATCGCGGCCCTTGCGTGAAGTGGCAGACAGGGTGGTTGAAATCGACGGGCGGGCATTGCGCGGGTGCTGGAAAACCGGCGAGGCTAGTCAGCTGTTCCAACGACGAATGCCACCGCGTAATCCTGCGAATGTGACAGACTCACCGACAGAGCTTTAATAGCCAGTTCCTGGGCGGCTTTCTGCGCTTTACCGGTGAGATTGACCGTAGGCTTGCCATTGGTTTCGGCGAGAACCTCGATATCCTGCCAGCTGATGCCGCGGTCGCACGCCCCCAGGCTTTTCAGCACGGCTTCTTTGGCGGCAAACCGCGCGGCTAACGATGCGTTCCGTCTACGGTATAAACCCAGCTCGGTGGGAGTGAATACCCGCCTGAGAAACCTATCGCCCCAGCGCTCGATTACTTCGCTGATGCGGTCGATTTCAATAATGTCTACCCCGATATACTGCATTAACTACCTGCATCCTACTGGAGTGTCTCAATAACAGCTTTACAATTCTGAATAAAAGATGCCAGTTCTTACACAGCGCCTCATCCCCTTGCCCCTTCTCCGCAGAGAAGGGGCAGAACTATTTTGAGAGGGGCGTCAGCCCCTCTCAACTCCCTTGTGCAAGTTGGCAGTCATCTTGCTTTCCCACTCTTTGCAACCATCATTTTTATATTTCGTCCGTGGCACCACACTCCATGTGTAATTGTCAAGTTATTTCGGAGACACTACACTACCTGATAACCAGCTTCGCCGTTTGTCCCTCGACGCTTAACGAGTAGACGCCGGGAACATCTTTCTTGATGGTGAAGACAACCGTTTGCCGCTGGTCTCTACCCAACTCTATCGATTCAGTGCCCTCAACCGCGCCATTCACCTTGAGTTTGACATCGTACTTGCCGGTTAACGCTCCCGTATTCACCATCTCCGCGCTGATGGTCACCGTCTGTCCTGTGCCGGCTTCTTCGGGGACGACGGTAAGCTTTTCATTCACGAATTTAGGCGGCGGATACGGAGGCTCGGTGACCAGCCGCGAGACAACATCGTACCATGTGTAATCGACGGTGTAAATATCTTTCAGCTCTGCCAAACGGATGTAATATGCCTGCCCACTGGGAGTGGCGTCACCCAGCTCCACGTTGTAGACGTTGGCATCATTGAGTGTCAGCTTGATTTTGACAGTGGGTTCATCGAAACCGTACTCCTTGAGTTGCTGTGCGGTAGCGTCAACCACCAGCCTTCTTTCTGCGCCTGGTCCGCTGAGGATGAGCGGGATGCCGCCGCCCCACCGCTCCATATCTACCTTCGAACCATTCGGGACATCGAAGTAGAAATAGCGGTCTTCATGCTTGACGAAGCTAACGCTCTGCTCCGCCTTTAAGGTAAGCTCGATGTTCTGGAGGGCGTCCATTTCGAAGTCCCAGACAAAGGGGCGTGGCTCTGCCGGCGTCTCTGGCTGTGGACGGCTGACAGCATAAAAAGTCACACCCAGTACCGCCGCAACGACGACCAGGATGATTATGGCTCTAAGTTTCAAAAGTGTGTCTCCGGATTCAGCTTTGAGCTATCAGCAGTCAGCAATCAGCGAATTTAGAGCTTAGTATTTAGAGTTTAGGGTTTTATCTTTTATCTCCGGCGCCACCAGACGAACACCCCGATTGCCAGAATAACAAGCGGCAGAAAAGCGATGCTGGAATAGGTAAGGAACCGCTCTTTTTCCGGGCTGAGGATGAGCCGGCGTGTCTGGAGCACCTTACGCTGGATAGTAATCAGCTCACTGCCCGCCGCGAACCCGCTCACGATGTTCAGGAACAGGTCGCTGTTATCACCATTAACAAAATGCTTGTTCGAGGCGAAATCAGAATCGCCAATAACTGCAATCCGGGGACCGCTGGTTGCGGTTTGATTCGCATCCTCGGAAGACGCCGGCAGGATAATGAAGCCAATGTAAAGAGGTCCTCTGGTGTCTTTCGTTTCATCGAATTTTGCTTCCGAGGCAGGCACATCCGTGGTAGTCAGCCAGCTGTTTACGCTGGTGAGGAGGATTGGTAATAATTCCATCCCCTCTACCGGTTTCTCCTGGGGACCGATTGCCGTCACGCCCGGGAAGTAGACGGTAGTCAAGCCAAAGTAGTTACCATCCCTGTTCACAATGGGGCTATCCCGGTTGGGTGCGCTGTAGTTCGTGGGGTCGATGACCGTGCCGCTCTTCACATCCACGCCCCAAGGAGCGAGTAACCTGGCGATATCATCCGGCGCTCCGGGGTTGGTCAAAAAGAACACCTGGCCGCTGTTTTTCAGGTAGTTTGCTAAAATCTGCCTTTCGTTGTCGTTCATCGCGGTGCGGGGA
>JAUYDN010000253.1 GCA_030691775.1 Dehalococcoidia bacterium | reverse complement strand
AAGCCCTTACGTGATAAGAAACTAATGAGTATATTTGTGAATGCCTCTGGCGTTTCCAGCGGCGGACAGTGCGCCGCACCGGGAATCTCTTTATACTCCGCGCCGGGTATCCGTTGTGCTATCGTCTTACCCACGTCCGGTGCAATAGCCTGGTCCACCGAACCGTGTACCACGAGTGCGGGTATCTTGATTTCAGGTAGGCGTGCAGAGAAGTCCGGACGGTTAGCGATGGCGCCACCCAGGTGTAGCTGACCGTGCAGGTCGTATTTCGCCACTTCCTCCGCCCACCCCGTTACCCAGCCTGGATGACTCTTGATAAAATTCTCACCGAGTAAGAAGCCGGCGATTGAAGGGGCAGTCGTTTGACTCCAGTTTTTGGCGACGAAACCCACCGTCTGCATCCACCGGGTGTTGCGGTCTTCATCCCAGGCAGTATCTTGAGTGTCTACCAGGACCATGCCCGATATCCTGTCTGGATATTTCAACGCAATCTGCAAACTCAGCATACCACCCATCGAGTGACCCACGATTACTACCCGCTTCACGTTCAGGTTATCGAGGGTCTGCATCACCGTATCCGCCCAGCTTTCCATCGTGAAACCAGGACCGGGCGCGGAAGACCTGCCGTGTCCGGGTTGCCAGAGCGCGATACAACGAATTTTACCTTCCAGTGCTTTAATAGAATGCGACCACATTTCCGGTGACATCAGCCAGCCGTGGAGGAAGACGATGGCGCTTTCAGGGCGATTGTCGTTTAGCTGGACATACTCAGAATCTTTCACCCGGACCAGCGAACTACCTTCTTTGCCAACCAGCTTTTCGGCGGGGGGTTTGCCGCGTGCCGCCGCCCGCATAAAAGGTCCCACCGCGGCGATGAACGCGCCCGGGTCTTCCACCATAACGAACTGCCGGCTTCCGGGAATCACTGCCACCTGTGAAGATGGCATAGCCTGGTGCAATTGTGCCACGAATGAAGAATCAGGAGTCACGAGCAATGTGGGTACGGTCACTTTCTGTAGCTCTTCGATGGTGGCTGGTGGGCGCCGGAGAAGATAAATCCATTTCTTGACGTTCCGTGTATCCATCCTTCCCTTATCGGCTTCCATCCGTGCCGCTACAAGTTTTTCTATCTCATCGAAGTGTTCCAGGGCGAACTGCTGGCTGACGCTGTTCAATATCCAGTTGTATGTATAAAGCTCGAGGTTACCACTATCGAGAATCAGGTCCACCACTTCTGCGTTTTTCCTGACGGCGCGCGGGTCGGGCGGACGGTCCCCAAAGCCAAAGACGATACATGAATGCAAACGGTCAGGATAATCTACCAGGCAACGCAGTGCCACCCTGGCGCCACCACCCCACCCGAAAAGGTGAAATCTATTAAAACCCAGGTCCTGCGCCACTTCCACCGTCAACCGCGCATAGTATTCCATCAATGGTTGAGAGGAATCAAACCTGTCGATTGCCTCCGCAGGGAGGTCAAAATTCGCCACCGTGTAATAACTGGCAAAGTGGTCCCACACCCGGTCCCATAAACGCATTCCCCGCGCCGCCATGCGCACCAGCATCAACAATGGCTGGTCTGGATTTTCCGTGATTGTAACCGGCAGTCCTTTGACGGTCAATTCTTGCTTTTGTAATGCCATCGCATCCTCCTTGAAACTTCAGTGGTTCCAGCCGACCGGACTTGATAATATTCAGGTGAACAATTATAATACTCGAAAGTATGATTTTTGTAATGATACCGCTATTCATCTAAATTTGCAAGATGGTTTGTAAATGAGGCATCCGCGAAACTTAAACGAATGTAGGGAAAAACCCCCTTAATCAAGGGTGTCTGAAAATGGTTTTAGTTGAAACAGAGAGTTGTTTGGGTCTGGATACCAGCCTGCGCTGGTATGACATTCGGGAGATGTTAGATTCCAGCTTTAGCTGGAATCTAACATCCTCTTTGTCATTGTCGGGCTTGACCCGACAATCCAGGTGATTTCGGACTGGTTTATATCATGTCATAAATGTTAGTTGTTTCGCGGGAAGCTATTACATACGTATTAAATAATGATGATTCATTTGTCTTTGCGAGGAGCGGAGCGACGTGGCAATCTAACGCTTTATAAAACCCTATTTTTAACCAGAGATTGCTTCGCCTGAGTTTACCCTGAACGAAGTTGAAAGGCTCGCAAAGACAGGTTGTTTTGAACGATGACTCAACATTTATTCTGACGCTTGTATTAGTAAATAGCACGTGATATGGAAAGTGCAGGGAAAAATATTGCCGAAGAATGAAATACCTATCGTCCCGTATCTTCACCTGCCGGATGCCGTAGATGGAGAAGCGTATTTGATTGGCGCTAAGTGCCGGCGATGTGGCGAGGTGTACCTTGGCGAGCGAGCGGTCTGTATCAAGTGCTTTACCGCCGGCAATCTTGACGCGGTAAAACTCAGCCGTAAGGGAGAAATCTTTACCTTCACCGTAGTTTATCAATCCGCGCCCTGGGTTAAAGTGCCGTACGTGGCGGTGGTGGTGAAGCTTTCCGATGGACCGATAGTCCGCGCCTCTCTCACCGGTTGTGATATCGACGCTACCAGTTTAAGGGCTGGCATGCCGGTGGAAATGGTGACAGAAAAAGTGCGGGAAGACCAGGCAGGAAATGACGTCATTGCCTACAAATTCCGGCTGTTGGGAAAATGAGCGGGACGAAAAATATTGGAGGCAGTCAGATGAGAGAGGTTGCCGTCATCGGGGTGGGGATGACGAAGTTCGGCAGGTTCCCGGAAAAGACCATCCTTGATTTGGGCCGCGAAGCTATTCTGGATGCTATCAAAGATGCGGGTATCGATATCAGGGATGTACAGGTAATGTACTCCGGTTCGCAATACCAGCCGGGTATGACCGGACAATACCTGCTCAAGCAGGTCGGTATGACCATGATACCGGTGGTAAATGTGGTCAATGCCTGCGCTACCGGCTCCACCGCCGTCAGGGAAGCCTACTATGCGGTCGCTTCCGGCGCCTACGATATGGCACTTGCGGTCGGGGCGGAACAGATGGGTAAAATGGGCTTGCTCGGTGTCGGCGCATCGGACCCCCAGACCTCCGCCGAGGGAATCATCGGCACATCGCTGATGCCGGGCATCTTTGCCGAGCTGGGCGTGCGGCACATGGCGCAATACGGCACAAAGCCCGAGCATTTTGCCAAGGTGGCAGTCAAAAACCACAAATACAGTGTCTATAACCCGCGTTCGCAGTACCGCAAGGCGTATACCCTTGAAGAAGTGATGACGGCGCGTATGATTTGCTGGCCGAACACTTTATATATGTGCTGTCCCACCGGTGACGGCGCGGCGGCAGTGGTCCTGTGCGATGCGGCGAAAGCCCGTCAGTACACCACCAGGTTCGTGAAAATACTAGCCTCGGTAATGACCACGCCTGCGTATACTCCGGAAAGTCTCGGTTTCGTGGAGATTGCCACGATGACCCGGCGCGCCGCTGACGAAGCCTATGAAAAGACGGGTTTGGGTCCGGAAGACCTGGACGTGGTGGAACTGCATGATTGTTTTGCCACCGCTGAATTGTTGCATTATGAGAACCTGCATTTTTGCGAGTGGGGCGAGGGCGGGCGGATGATTGACGAAGGTGCAACAGAAATTAACGGCAGGATACCGGTGAATATGAGCGGCGGGTTGCTTTCTAAAGGTCACCCAATCGGTGCCACGGGCGTGGCTCAGGTTTGCGAGCTGGTGTGGCAGTTGCGTGGGGATGCGCCTACCAGGGAGAGGCAGGTACCCGACGCAAAGGTAGCGATGGGGCATGTGCAGGGTGGGTTCGAGGTGTGCACAGTCCACATTCTGGGTGTGTAAACAGGGCTAAAATAATGACTCCTGTGTATTTATGGTTAAAAGGGAAAATAACAATGCATCTGAGGTTGTCCGAAAATCGCCTGGATTGTCGGGTCAAGCCCGACAATGACAAAGAAGGATATTGGATTACAGCAAAAGCTGTAATCCAATATCCACAAA
This sequence comes from Dehalococcoidia bacterium, assembly GCA_030691775.1. Taxonomy (GTDB): domain Bacteria; phylum Chloroflexota; class Dehalococcoidia; order Dehalococcoidales; family Fen-1064; genus JAURWL01. The sequence goes on along the minus strand of JAUYDN010000253.1, from coordinate 208 downwards.
TTGTCATACCAGCGAAGGCTGGTATCCAGATGACAATCGGGACTCAGCAATAGAAATAAGGGCAAGATAACAATTATTACGCCGAGCAGTAGATTACATCTTGTAGGGTGGGTTAGTCCGGTTTCAAGGGGTGTCGGCTTTCAGATTTCGAGAGGACGTAACCCACCACAAATCGTCTTATGCAAACATGTTTATGCTCTGAGTAGTA
>JAUYDN010000147.1 GCA_030691775.1 Dehalococcoidia bacterium | reverse complement strand
GTCCTGCCACACCACGCTCCTCTGATGACTATGCTCCAACCGGGTGAGCTACGCGCCCGCAAGGGCAGTGAAGAATATTCGCTGGTAGTCACTGGCGGGTTCGTGGAAGTGCGCCCCGACCATGTAACCGTGCTGGCGGATTCCGCGGAACGCGCCGAAGAAATCGATATTTCCCGGGCAGAAGCCGCAAAGAAACGCGCTGAGGAGCGCCTGGCAAAACACATGCCGGAGGCTGACATGGCGCGGGCAGAAGCGGCACTACGCCGCTCGCTCACCCGTCTCAAGGTGGCGGAAAAGATACGCCGGCGGCAAAGACCAGGCGTTTAGATTCGGAAATAATCAACATTCAAGTAACAAGTAACAAACAATAACTGATAGCCAATAACTAATAATTAATAAGGCGATGTTCCCTTAAAGACACGTAATAAAACCAAGAAGGCTTAACCCTATTTGACAAATTGTGTTATAATTATACTCTAAGCTATTTTGTGGTTAAAGGGGAAAAACGTGACTATCTGCATCGCTGCATTATATGAAAATGGCAAAGGATGTGTTTTGGCTTCCGACCAAATGACGACGGCACATTTCCCGATTGGATATGAATTTGAAAATGAAGAAGTAAAGAAGATCATTAAAGTCAGAGAAACGTCCGTTGCGTATCTATTATCAGCAGGCGATGTGCTTTTTGCCAATGAAATCTTAGAAGCTGTACGGAAAGAAGTGGATGAGAAAGGTATCACAGCTGCTCCTATAATAGCAGAGTCGTTTAGGCAATGTTATCAAACTGTACGGAAGCAGCATATCATTCGTAATGAATTGGAACCAAGAGGGTTAACTCTTGATACATATTATCAGGCTCATCAACGTCTCGTTCAAGCTGTTGTTATGATGATTGACAACGCTCTTAAAGGAGGAAATCCCAGGACTGAACTGATAATTGCCGGCTTTGGCGAATCATGTTGCAGTGTATTTAGCATTGTAAACCCTGGTGATTTGTTCTGCCATGATGCCATAGGTTTTGCGGCAGTTGGTTCAGGTGGACCTCATGCCGTCTATTCGTTAATTGAGTCTGGATATAAAAAATCAATGGATGCCAAGACCGTTTATGAGCTTGTTAAGAAAGCGAAGCATCGGAGTGAGGTAGCCCCAGGAGTCGGTAGGGGGACAGAAATAATCAGTGTGCCGGAGGTAAAACATGTATGAGATTCCAGAGATTCAAGATTATAGACAAAAATGGCTTGAGGCTGAACGTGACTTAGCACTAAACTGGGTAGAACCTCCACCCTTAGATAATATAGATAAGGACATAGAACCTATTAACGAGCCGTTTCCAGCTTCAAGAAAATTAGAAGATTATCAACCAGGTGCCACCAAGAGTCAAATGTAACCGTTTTTTAACCAGAGATTGCTTCGCTTCCGTTTACCCTGAACGAAGTTGAAGGGCTCGCAAAGACAGACTGAGTGATGTCTCAACAATTATTCTGACGCTTGTATTAGTAAACAAAATTCAAGATTAATCCCCGTTATCCTTCGTACAAACCTGGTGGTCATAACACTAAGACTCACAGGCGGGGTTCACCCTGAAGACTCATTCTCACCCTGAAGGGACGACTGTGCCACACAAATCTAAAACCTGAAAATTAAATATTTGAAATTCGGATTTGCTTGGGATTTCGAGCTTCGTATTTCGGATTTGGGTGGTGGGATGTTGGGTGGGGCTATTCTATTGCGTAAATCTTTCCGTCCCAGGAAGTCACGTAGACAACCCCATTTGCGTATGCGGGGGATGAATCTATCTTATCCCCGGTGCGGAAATCCCAGAGTTTCTTACCGTCAGCCGCTCTGACCGCGTACAAATAGCTATCGTCACTGCCGATATACAGGACGCCGTTTGCCAGCGCCGGCGAGGAACTGATTGTACGGAAGGCAGCGAAAGACCATTTGAACTTGCGCGTCGTCAGGTCGACTGCCAGCAGTTTGTTGTCTCCGGTAGTGTAGAGCGTCGTGCCGTCAACGACAGGTGTGGTATTGGAAGAAAGGGCACCAACCTTCAAAGCCCAGAGGACGCCAGAACGGGGTGGAGGCGGCGGTGCCAGGCGGAACGCATAGAACTGCAACCACCATGGTCTCAGGTCCTGTTCCCCGGGCCAGTTGCGGGCTTTGCCATCCATGGCAAACAGGAAGTTACGGCTGGTGAAGTAGACGGTTTCATCGCTCACCGCTGGCGAGCCGAAGACCTCCAGTACTCTCATCTTGAGGCGGAAACGTCCGTTCTCAGCATTCAACGCATAGCAGAACATATCCATCGAACCAACGTACAGAATACCTTCGGAAACCACCGGCGAAGACATGACATGACTTTTTGTCTCGAACTGCCAGACCTTCTCCCCCGTCCTGGCATCCAGTCCGTAAACAAAGTAGTCGTCCGCTCCGGTGAACACCATGTTGCCGGCGACTGCCGGAGAGGATTTCACCGCGTACTGCGTTTCGAACTCCCAGAGTTTGCGGCCGTTTATCGCGTCCAGCGCATAAAGTTTCCCATCGTTGGAGCCAAAGTAAACCACGCCGTTAACAACCGTGGGCGATGACTCAATCCAGCTTTGTGCCTGAAAATCCCATTTCTTCTGGCCTGTAACGGCATCCAGTGCGTAGAGCTTGCCATCCCGCGAGCCGAAATAAACGACGCCATTGACCACCGTGGGCGATGAATGGATTTGACTGCCGGTCTGGAAAGACCACTTTAGTTTCCCCTGGGGATTGACCGGCGTCACATCCACCGCGCCGGTACGGGCAAGGTCATGGCGGAACATCGACCAGTCACCCTGAATCGGGGCGGAGGTAAGGTGAGCTGGAGGCGCAAAAACAAGGTCGGTGAAGCTATATACCCAGAGAAAAGCCGACACGAGCAGGAGAACGGGTGCTCCGATGCCGAGAGTCAGGGTGCGGACGAGCCGGAACCTGCGGCGCCGTGCATCCCGTTTGCTGACAAACTCGTTAAGCTGAGCGGTGGTTATCGGTGTGACTGAGTAAAGAGAAGCTCCCCAACAGTATTTGCAGTGAAGCGTGCCCGCCAGGTTCGGTTCTTTACAAATGGGGCAAATAAGCCAGATATCGTTCTGGGTTTCCGGCTCACCCTGCTGGTTTCCTATTTTAGGACTAGAGGTCATTTATGCAAAATGCCGTCCTTGATATTCCTGAAAAATGCTATCGGCGTCTGTAAAAGGTAATAACTGCTAACCTTACCACGTGGTAGGAGACCGTGTTATTATTGGTGCGGAAAGACCGTTCCTCTTGCCTCAGAGGATTTCCAGAGTGGCTTTAGTGCCTTTCTTCGCTGCCTTGACCCGTATGAGCGTCCGCATTGCTTCGGCAATCCTGCCCTGCTTCCCGATGACCCTCCCCTTATCCTCGTCGGCTACCTGAAGTTTGAGGATAATGCCCTGCTCGTCCTGCTCCTCTGTGACCTTCACCGCATCCGGGACGTTTACGATCGACTTGGCGATGTACTCGACTAGGTCCTTCATGATTTCTCCTTGCCGGCTTTGAACTTCTCCATGATACCCATCTTGGAGAGCAGTCGTGCGGCAGTAGCTGTTGGTTGAGCTCCTTGCTTCAACCATTTAAGGGCTTCGTCTTCTTTGATGGAAATGGTCTCAGGGTTGGTCCTGGGGTCATAATGTCCAATAACACTGATAAAGGCTCCATCACGCGGAGCCTGGTCATCAGCCACTACTACCCGGTAACTGGGTTTCTTGTTGGCACCTACACGGCGTAATCTTATTTTAACCATATGTGACCTATTATCCTCTAACCGATAACAGGTTGTCAAGCGGAACAAGCTCGTTTAAGCCAGGGCTGGCATGGACGTGGTAATGCGCTCGGAGAATACTGGCTTTCATTATTTCACGAATATCGAGTAATTGGTCAGGTTGACGTTCTCACCATTCACAGTAACCACGATGACCGCGGTATAAACGCCTTTGCCTTTGATGAGTGACGGTCCAATGTCAGCCTGGATGGAGAAAAAGCCGGACTCGTTGACATCCCACTTTCTTGCCTGGATTGCCCCGGCTGGTAAATTCCCATATGACTGGCCCTGGGGTGGCGGGGAGATGATGAAACTGACCCGGTTTCCCAGTCCGTACCCATCTGTGTAGGCGCTGTCAGTAGTCAGTTGGCTGTTAGTAAGAGGTTGAGGGAGAGGGTCGTACGAGATACTGACATTGTTAAGCACTACCCCCGGAATGGTAAATCTGCCGCTTAAAGAAAGGACACTCCCGGAAAGGGTTGGGGGAGTGTAATATTCCAGGTACTCCCCTTCAAACTGCTCCACGAAAGCAACGCGCTTATCGTCGTAGACAATCCCCAGGCTCACCCGCTTTGCCCACTTGTTCAGGATAGTATCGCGGTGACCCCAGTTCGCTCCGGCATCCTCGTACATCATCAACCGTTCGATTTCGGCTATCTCCTGCCGGACGTCTATTGATTCGTGGTTAGCCGGATTGTCCGCGGGGTTAAACCACCCGCTGTAGGCGCTGTTTTCTGCCTCGAAATTCAGACCGCCTTCCAGCGTGTAGCGCATGTAAGGTTTTAGCCCATCGGTGCCCCAGTGGGAAGAGTAATAGTTATCGAACATGTCCTGGGCGTGTTTCTGGGCGGCGGCATTAAAACTCATGGTCACCGGTGGCAGTCCGAAGTCCTGACGGTCTTTGTTAATTAGAGAAAGGAGATATTGGAACAACTCCAGTTGAGCGCCGGCAGGTTTATAAGGCGGGGCAGTGGGTACGAAGATTGTTGTGGGTGTGGGTTCAGCTTTGGGTGTGATCGGAGGACTGGAGGTGACCGGGGCTGTCGTTGATGTCGGCGCAGGGGGAGCAGTGGTACCAGTAGGAGTCGGAGTGGGAGGGGCAGGCGAACTTGAAACAGGCGGTGTCGATGTTACCGGCGTGCCGGCTGGTTTTGCCGCCGGGGCAGAGCATCCGGGGGAGACAAAAACCATGAGAATCGTAAAGAGAAAGGCACAGGTTAATGGCAGGGAAATGGCTCGGATGTTCATTGTATGCTTTCAACGTCACTCTACAGTGGCTTAACAGATTTTGTCAACGGCGGCAATATGATTACCTCATAATCCAATAAAGTCAGGCTAGTGGAGTGTCTCAATAACAGCTTTACAATTCTGAATACTTGTACCTGGCCAAGTACAGGTAAAAGATGCCAGTTCTTACACAGCGCCTCATCCCCCCGCATCAAGTGCGGGGCAGGCTCTTGCCCCTTCTCCGCAGAGAAGGGG
>JAUYDN010000108.1 GCA_030691775.1 Dehalococcoidia bacterium | reverse complement strand
GAGTAGCGAAGGGTCTCCGTGCCTGCTCAGTAGGCTGGGAGATTCTTCGTTCTCCCGACTGCATCGTTCCGATGACGTCGGGCTCAGAATGACATTTGAGGCAACGCTCCACGCAAACATAAGGGGGAGTTCAGACAGCTTTCCGTCCCCACCCTGAGATTCATTCACTTCGTTCAGAATCAATCATGCCGATTACATCGGCACCATCAAGTATGAAAAACCCACTCTTTTTTGTCATTCCCGCCTCCGAGCGGGAATCCAGGCGCATTCCCCACCCTCTGGATACCAGCCGGAGTTTATCCTGAGCTTGACGAAGGGCTGGTATGACATTTTTTGGGGGGGGGCTCCGCTATTTTCTTAGCAATGACAACATCGGGGTTACTCCGATTCAAACATCGCTCCGACAGAGAGTCCGGTGTGGATGCGGTGAATCGCCTCACCGAGTAAAGGCGCGATGGGTAACACTTTGATTTTACTGATTCTTTTTTCCTTTGGTATCGGTATGGTATCCGCCACAACCACCTCTTTTACCTGTGATTTAGCAATGCGCTCAATAGCGTCTTCGGAAAAAACCGGGTGAGTCGCGCAGAAATAGACCTGCTTTGCCCCGTTCTGTTTGACGATATCCACGGCATTTACCAGTGAACCGCCGGTGTCAATCTCGTCATCGAAAATAACCGCAGTCTCCTTGTTAACATCGCCGATTATATTCAGGGTTTCTGTCTTGTCCGCGTTACCCGTGCGCCGCTTTTCTATGATGGCAAGAGGTGAGTTCAGCCGCTCTCCCATATCACGCGCCCTTTTGGAAATACCGATGTCCGTGGCAACCACCACGTTATCCTTCAACTTCTTCTTTGAAAAATAACCGCTCAGAAGATAAAGTGCCGTCAACTCGTCTACCGGTATGTTAAAAAAACCCTGTATTTGCGGGGCGTGCAAATCGACTGTGAGTAAACGGTTTGCCCCGGCGACGGTAATCAGGTCAGCGACCAGCCGGGCAGTAATGGGTACGCGTGCCTGGTCTTTTTTATCGGACCGGCTATAAGCGTAGTAAGGCACGATGGCGGTGATTCTTTTCGCCGAAGCACGTTTCAGAGCATCCAGCATAATCAGTAGTTCGACCAGGTTATCGTTCACCGGACGACTGAGCGATTGCACCACGAAGATATCACGTTCGCGGACATTCTCCAGGATTTTCACGAAGGTGTTATCGTTTTTATACTTGAAGACTTCTGCCTGTCCCAGTGGTATCCCGAGATAATCACAGATTGCCTTTGCCAGTTCCGGATGGGCATTACCGGTAAATACCTTCAGGTCGTCCATCACTCTCCTTTTGATAAGTGTATTTTGAGCAATTACATTATAACACCAACAGGCTTCGGAACTTAACCCGCGTGGCTCATTAATGACCACCGGTATGGTCTGCGCCTTTTTGTTTGACGATGCAAATTGTCCCCTGCAAGCATAAAATAGAAGCACGGAAACTGGAGGAGAACCAGTATGGTCAGGATAAAATGAATCTATGAACCGGTTGACGGAGCGGACGGCACGCGTTTCCTCGTGGACAGACTATGGCCTCGCGGTGTGACAAAAGAAAAGGCGGACATCAGGGAATGACTCAGGGACCTCGCGCCAGGTGACGGACTCCGCAAGCAGTTCCATGACCATCCGGAAAAATGGGACGAGTTCAAACAACGCTATTTTGAGGAGCTTGCCGACCCCGAAATGAAGCCCCGGCTGAAACAACTGGTAAACGAGGCTCGTTCAGGTATGGTCACGCTTGTTTATGCCGCCCGTGACGAACAGCACAATAACGCCATCGCGCTCAAGGAGTACCTGGAACGGCTCATACAATAATTGAAATGACTATTACAGGCGTCAGGATAAATGTTGAGACATCGCTCAGTCTGTCTTTGCGAGCCCTTCAACTTCGTTCAGGGTAAACTGGAGCGAAGCAATCTCTGGATAAAAAAGGGGGTTTTATTAAGCGTTAGATTGCCACAGCCTGCCCCGTACTTGATACGGGGCCTGCCCCGTACTTGATACGGGGTCGCTCCGCTCCTCGCAAAAACAAAGACAAATGATTCATCATTATTTAACGCGTTAGTATTAGATTCAGTAACTACGCGGGAGTTCTTCTTGACGCCAATGGTGCGGTCAGATAAGATAATCAATGGTTTATCGTGTCATGGAGTGATACATGTCCCCGTCCACTGTTATCATCCAGAAAAACGACCATATCGCGCGGATTACCCTGAACCGCCCGGCGGATGGCAATGTAATCAACATCGAGCTGGGGCAGGAGCTGGAAGAGGCGTGCCGGCAGGCAAACCAGGACGATGATGTTTACGTGGTGGTTATTACCGGAGCCGGTGATACATTCTGTAACGGTAGTGAACTGGAGCGCTCCTTCAACGTCAGCAAACGCCGCCCCGCACTGGAGGAGATGGGCACGCAGTACAATGTCGCCTCCGCGGTGGCAGGTATCGAGAAACCGGTGATTGCCGCGCTGAACGGCGACGCCCTGGGACAGGGATTGGAGATAGCGCTCGCCTGCGATATACGCATCGCTTCTTCAGCGGTGGAACTTGGCTTCCCGAACGTCAAACTGGGCATCCTGCCGATGGATGGCGGAACACAGCGTTTACCGCGTCTCATCGGTAAAGGGAAAAGCCTGGAGCTTATTTTCCTGGCAGAGACCATCGACGCGGAGGAGGCGGAGCAAATCGGGCTGGTCAGCAGGGTGGTGCCGCCGGCTTCACTCTCCGCAGAGGTCGATGCGCTGGCGAAGTCGATGGCAAACAAAGCGCCCATTGCCCTGCGCTATATCAAGGAAGCGGTCAACAAGGGGCTTGACCT
>JAUYDN010000092.1 GCA_030691775.1 Dehalococcoidia bacterium | reverse complement strand
CGGATGGCGGTGATGTGGAGCTTATCGATGTCAAAGATGGCGTGGTTGAAGTGCGGCTGACCGGCGCCTGTGGCGGTTGTCCGATGGCTACCATGACCCTGAAAATGGGCATCGAGCGGATTCTCAAGCAGAAACTGCCGGGAGTTAAGGAAGTCGTCAACGTTTAATTAAAGACACTGACAAAGAGCCGATAGGTCGCGCGGCCCATCGGCTTTCTGTTTTTCCAGGAGTCTTTGTGAAAGAAATTCAAGAATTCCAGGGTGAACGGCTGACGCCTTTGAGCGAATATTACGAGAACTCGATAGAGGGTCCGCAACGCGTTGATATCGGGACGTTCCGGTTCAAGGCGACCGGGCTGGTCAAAAACGCGCTCCTCCTGACCTATGATGAGGTTATTTCAAAATACCCCGCAGTGCAAAAGGTAGTAAGACTCGACTGCGTGGAGGGCTGGAGCGTGACTATTTTATGGGAAGGAATCCTCCTCAAAGACCTCCTGCAAGAAGCCGCGGTAAAACCACAGGCACAAACAGTCATTATCCACTGCGCCGATGGCTACACAACGTCGCTCCCGCTGGAATACGTGATGAACAACCCGGTCTTACTCGCCCACAAAATGAACGGTCTCACGATTCCCCCCGAGCGTGGCTTTCCCTTCCACCTCGTGGCAGTGGGGAAGTGGGGTTACAAATGGGCGCGGTGGGTTACCGGAATCGAGCTTTCCGGTGATACGCATTACAAAGGCTACTGGGAGCAGAGGGGCTATGCCGTAAACGGCGACCTGGATAAAGAGTTTTTTGAACTGTAGACCAGGGACTCTCGTGAATGGGTAATGACTTCCTTTATCCTACCCTGAGAGCCTTCCCTTCGGCAGGCTCAGGGCAAGCTGTCGTCCCCGTATCTATTACAGACGTATTAAATAGTGATGATTCTTTTGTTTTTGCGAGGAGCGGAGCGGCCCCGTATCAAGTCCCGACTGTATCGGGATGGCGATGACGTCGCTCATACGGGGCAGGCTGCGGCAATCTAACGCTTAATGTAACCCCTTTTTTAACCAGAGATTGCTTCGCTTGAGTTTACCCTGAACGAAGTTGAAGGGCTCGCAAAGACAGACTGAGCGATGTCTCAACATTTATTCTGACGCTTGTATTAGTACGGGGCAAGCTCTTCAAGGGTATTGGCGGGACGGACTCCTCCAGGATGACGAGTGAACAATGCCCTGCAAGAATGAAGTAAGCAATCCCCTGTTTTTCTGAAAGGATGCTGATTGCCGGGCATAGAGATTCTTCGCTCCGCTCAGAATCCTTCATGCCGATTGCATCGACACCACGAAGTATGAAAATTTATGCCTATCTTGTCATTCCAGACTTGATCTGGAATCCAGTGTTTCTTCGTCTGGATACCGGCTGGAGTTTACCCGCCTACGGCGGGCTGGTATGACAAAAGGCGGTTGGTTGTTATTTTCATAGGAATGACACACTCGTAGAACTCGTGTGTCATTTGCCCGCTCACCCCTCCCACCAGTATAATGCCATTAGCACCCATCTCCAGGAGGTATTTCGTTGGTGAAAAACAACGGTTTCGACCAGTTCAAAGGTTCCAGTGATTATGTGACGTCGGCAGCGCTGAGGAATGCGGTCAATGTGGCAATTGCTCTGGGCAGGCCGCTTCTCATCCGCGGCGAGCCCGGCACAGGTAAGACAATGCTCGCCCACAGCATCGCCAAAGACCTCAGGAAAAAGCTCATCGTCTGGAATATAAAATCGACCACGAAAGCGCAAGAAGGCATGTACGTGTATGACACCGTCCAGCGCCTTAACGATAGCCGCTTCGGCGACAAAAACATCTCAGATATAAAGCAATACATCAAACTCGGCAAGCTGGGCCAGGCATTTGCCTCACTGGACCAGGTCGTCCTCCTCATCGACGAGGTGGACAAAGCTGACATCGAGTTCCCCAACGATTTGCTCAACGAACTTGACGAAATGATTTTCTTCATCACGGAGACCGGCGAGACTATTACCGCAAGGCACCGTCCCATAACCGTCATCACCAGCAACGCGGAAAAAGAGCTACCGGATGCCTTCTTGCGGCGTTGTATTTTCCACTATATCGAGTTCCCCAACCAGGAGCTGATGGTACAGATTGTCGGGGTTCATTTTCCGAGCCTGAGAGACGGTTTATTGCGTGAAGCGATGAAGACCTTCTATGCCCTCCGGCAGGTTGAAGAGTTCCGTAAAAAGCCATCGACAAGCGAGCTGGTCGACTGGATAAAGGTCCTCCTCGCCAGTGATACTCCCAACGAAAGTATCAGCAAGGAAGTGCCGTTTGCCGGCGCCCTGCTGAAAAAAGAAGTCGATTACGAACATTTCATCAGCAGTTATATGGCGCGCCGCGGCGATTCCTATGTACTGCGGAAACAGTTACAGTGATAAGTCAGGTCAAAACTCGAATCTCATAAGTCAAAACCGTATGTCAAAAGTAAAAAGTGAGTTAAGGAGAATCGCCAGTTAGTTATTAACTTTTTAGCTGTGGCTTTGACTTTTACCTTTTGACTTTTGAATTGAGGACGTATCATGTTTACCGCATTTTATTACGCACTTAAAAAGCGCAGAGTCCCGGTCTCTATCACTGAGTGGATGACCCTGATGGAAGCGCTGGCGCGCGGGTACATCAATTCGCTGGAAGATTTCTATTTCCTGGCGCGGGCAATCCTCGTCAAAAGCGAAGCCTACTTCGACCATTACGATGTGGCTTTTAAAGAGTACTTCGAGGGGATTGAGTCAGCCGCCGATATCACCGAAGAGGTGCTCAAGTGGCTTAACGACCCATTCACCCGCAAACTAATCGACGAGAATATGCCCTTCCGTTTCACCGACCTCACACTGGACGAGATGATTAAGGAGCTGGAAAAGCGACTCCAGGAGCAAAAAGAAGCACACGATGGCGGCAACTACTGGATAGGACGCGGGGGCAGGTCACCGTTCGGGCACGGCGGCGACCATCCCGGTGGTGTCCGTATCGGCGGACCCGGTGGCAACCGGAGCGCTATCAAAATCGCCGAGGACCGCCTCTATCGCAACTACCGCAACGACCTGACACTCGATGTGCGCCAGATAAAGATGGCATTGAAAAAGCTCCGACAGCTCAACCGTACCGGTCCGGAAGATGAACTTGACCTCGACCGTACCATCGATGCCACGGCAAAGAACGTCGGCGAGCTGGAGCTTATCTGGCGGCGGGCGCGGAAAAACACCATCAAACTGCTCTTGTTGATGGATACCGGCGGCTCGATGGAACCGTATGTCCACGTCTGCAGTCTGCTCTTCACCGCGGCGCACACCAGCACTCATTTCAGGGACTTCCAGTTCTATTACTTCCATAACTGCATTTACGATGACCTCTATAAGAATATGGAGAGCCGAGAAGCAATCAACACCGACCATCTCCTGCAGACGCTGACACCCGATTACAAGGTTGTTATCGTCGGGGATGCCAATATGGGTCCATGGGAATTGACGGAAAAGAATGGCGCTATCTACTACTACCAGCGGAACGAGACCCCGGGCCTGGCATGGCTAAAACGCATCGAACAGCATTTCACCCACTGCGTCTGGTTGAACCCGGACAGTCCGCAATACTGGAGCAGGTCACCCACCGTCCAGCTTGTCGGTAAAGTCTTTCCGATGTACCCGCTGACACTCGACGGACTCGGGCAGGCGGTCAAGAAGCTGGTGGTGAAAAAATGACAGAATCCTTTAAAGGATTCTGTCACCCTGAGCGAAGGCGAAGGGTCTATATGCCTTTATGAAATGACCTCTTCTCCAAAGAGTCGTTATTCATGACCATGGAGATAAAAAGGAGCGTTCTGTGGCAAGCGGCATCGGAGATACCTTTTTCAAAGAAACCAAGTATAGCCGTGAAAACGTTTCAGCCATGCGGTCTGCGACCACCGAGCGACCACCCCTGTATAAAGAATATCCGGATAAAACCCGCCTTGCCCTGCCGAAAGCCTCCGCAGAAACATTATCCCTGGACCAGGCATTCCGCAATCGTAAGAGTATCCGCCGTTATGCTCCCACCCCGCTCACCCTCGGCCAGCTTTCCTATCTTTTATGGGCGACTGCCGGCGTCCAGCGTACCATGGGCGATTTCAACTTCCGGCCGGCGCCATCCGCCGGGGCGCTCTACCCCATCGAGACGTATGTAGTCGTCAACAACGTAGAAGGCTTACCGAAAGGACTCTACCATTTCGCCGTGCGCCCTCACGCCCTCGAGGAGCTGAAATCCGGCGATTTTACCCGCGATGTGGTGCGGGCGACTATGGGACAGCGCATGCACGCGGATGCGGCGGTCGTCTTTATCTGGACGGCTATCTTCCAGCGGAGCAAGTTCCGTTATCACGACCGTGCCTACCGTTACATCTATCTCGATGCCGGACATATCGCGCAAAACCTGGCTCTGGCGGCAGTGGGATTGGGACTGGGTTCCTGCCAGGTAGGTGCCTATTTCGATGACGAAATTAACGGACTGCTTGGTGTGGATGGCACGGAAGAGAGTGTGATTTATATGTCCGTGGTGGGAGTACCGGGATAAAATCAAACACAAAATCCTGAACGCTGAACTCTAAAATCCAACCAATCTATCATGGCGCCGTGGCGCCACCCACGAACAATGAAAATGGAGGTGTCATTCTGGAGCGAAGCGAAGAATCTCAGGGAGGTGCGATTTTCCCCCGCCACCAGATTCTTCGTCGTCCCGATAAAGTACAGGAGGGTCGGGACTCCTCCAGAATGACAATATAGACCATTTTCTAGGTAATATTGTAAGGACAACATGGAAAAAAGAAAGGAACAAAAATTCGTGACGGTGGCGGTTGTAAACGGGGAGCTCAAGGCAAATGTCCTCAAGTCGCGCCTTGAGAGCGAGGGCATCCCCGTGTTCCTCCGCTATGAATCGGCTGGCAGAGTCTACGGCTTTAGCATCAATGGGCTGGGTGAGATAAAAATCTGTGTACCGCAGGAATTTGCTGACGATGCAAAACAGATACTGGAAGAAAGTACCCCTCCCCCAACCGATGAACATAATTAGTATTTAGCTTAGTCACGTAATAAGTAACCCGCAACTTTCACATCTTGAGTCAAGTGCATAATCCCCAATTAATTAGTCACTTATTGACCTATTTCCAGCTTACCATAATCTGGCGCAAGGTCAATGCACCATTAGTCACCCCCGAAACTGGTAAGAAAGTCCTATTGCACGCTCCGTTACCCACCCCCTCTCTCCCCTCAAATGCCAGGTTTCAACTTTCGAATCTCAAACAATCTGTTATGTCGCCGTGGCGCCACGCACGAACAATGAAAATGGAGGTGTCATTCTGGAGCGAAGCGAAGAATCTCAGGGAGGGGCGATTTTCCCCCGCCACCAGATTCTTCGTCGTCCCGATAAAGTATAGGAGGATCGGGACTCCTCCAGAATGACAAGATAGAGTCCATTTTCTAGGTAATATTCAAAATCAAGGTACTAAAACATGACTCTCTGTTGTTGACTGCTGGAGAAAAAGTATGCACAATGAGATATTATGACCGTAATGTTGATAGTGATATTGGGACTACTGGGGCTGGCGGTTGGCAGTTTCCTTAATGTCTGCATCGACCGTCTCCCGGCAAAGAAATCGCTGGCGTATCCACCCTCTCACTGCAATTCCTGCGGGCACGTTCTTTCGGTCAAAGACCTGGTCCCGGTTTTTAGCTATCTCCGGCTGAGGGGAAAATGTCGTTATTGTGGTGCCAGGATACCGGTACGCGTTCCACTCGTGGAATCAGCCGCCGGCTTGCTGTTTTCGTTCCTTTTCTGGAAATACGGTCTTACCTACCAGTTCGCCCTGGTCGGTATCTATAGCTGTGTACTGCTCGTCCTGGCAGTTATCGACCTCGAACACAGGTTAATCTTAAACGTGATTGTCTACCCTGTCGCGATTATTGCACTCATTGCTGACATACTCATTCCGGGGATTGGAATATTAAGCGGGCTCGGTGGCGGTGCTATCGGTTTTGGAATTCTTCTTATTCCCGCTATTGTTTCCAGGCGTGGAATGGGTTGGGGAAACGTGAAAATGGCGGGACTTATCGGGTTGATGACCGGTTACCCCCGCGTGTTCGTAGCTATCCTCTCTGGCATCATTCTCGGTGGACTTACCGCCGTGGCACTGCTCCTGCTTAAAAAGAAGACAAGAAAAGATGCCATACCTTTTGGTCCCTTCCTGTCGATAGGGTCATTTTTGGCTCTTCTGTGGGGTCAGGAAATTATCCGCTGGTATCTAAACTTGTTGAATTGAACGTGATAAACAAATAATAAACAAATTGTAACAATGTTTCTAACACTTGACATTATTCATATAATCCTTTATAGTAAGTACCTGTCAGAGTTGAGCATCTTATGTCGCCTAGCCTGTGACTTCCCCGTCACAAGCTAGGCCCGGCAAGGTACCACTGTCCAGAGTGAGAGCCCGCTACTTGGTGTCTCATAGACAATCTAATTTGGTGAGGTACGAACATGGACAAGATGAAGGTACTTGTGGTCAGCCAGCAGGCATTCTTTCGTCAGGGAGTCTGGCACTCACTCTCTGAAAACGATGACATGGAAGTCGCCACCACTGATGAAATCGACCAGCAGGCGTTAAACGAAATCGGAGAACAACCCCCTGACGTGTCGATTGTCGATGTGGATGGTTCTTCGGATGATTGCCTGGTCATGGCACGCAAACTCAAACAGCGCCTGCCCAAGATGGGTTTGATTTTACTCAGTTCTACCCACAATGACAGCCAGTTTTTCCAGGCGCTCAAGGCGCAGGCTTCGGCGTACATGAAAAAAGAGGTTGCCCCGGAGGAGCTCAACAGCGCGGTGCGTTCCGTGGCGCGCGGCGAATCACCGATCCAGGAGACCTTTACGACACGGCAGAAAGTGGCGATGCAGGTGTTACATAAATTCCAGGAACTCAGCTGGCGGGCAGAGAATGAAATAAGCGTTTCTCCACTCACCAGCCGGGAGACCGAAATCCTCAGGTATGTGTCGCAGGGCTTTCTCAACAAACAAATCGCCACCGAGCTTGGTATCAGTGAGCAAACCATCAAAAATCATGTCACTTCGATTCTGAGGAAGCTGAATGCCAGCGCCCGTACAGAAGCCGTAGTGCTGGCAATCAAGCAGGGATTAATCTCTATCAGCTAGGCGCAGACTTAACGCAATTCCGGAAAAACGCCCTCAGGTGGACCGCATTCCTCCACCTGGGGGTGTACTTATATGAAGCAGGGGCAGGGAAACCACAACCCGGACCAGCCGGGGAGCAACGGATTCACCAACGGCCGTGCCATCAAATGGGCGTTGGGCATACTCGTATTCCTGGTGATAGCGGACGGCTTGATAACCAACCTGCTCATCAACCGCGGTATCGCGCGGGAAGGAAACCCTTTCCTGGAAACGCTTGCCGGAGATACGGGCCTCCTGGTCGTCAAAACGATTGGAGCAACCGTTTGCGCGGTTATCTTATAGGATATTTACCGTCACTGGCGCCGGCTCGGCTTGGTTTGGACATACGCTTCTTTGCTTCTCTACCTTGCTATCGTCCTCTGGAACCTGGCATTGTTTATCGTAGCGCCAGCATGATTTTACCCTTTAGATAACGGCAATATATCTCCATTTTTTCCGTATTTATACGCTATTTCTTACCGCAAATCTGTTACTAAAAGTTTACTCATTTACGCACAAATTCCCTTGACACTCACGTCTCCTTATGGTACTGTATTGGTACGGTAAACGGTTTCCGTATACCTCTCCTTAAATCTCGATACAAAAAAGGAATGCACACTCCTGTGAAAAGGGTACTGGTCAATGAGCCGGTCTGTATGGGCTGCCACCTCTGCGAGGTGTATTGCCAGCTACAGCACTCACGTTCTACAGACCTTATCAAGGCATTTAAAAAAGAGAGTCCGAGACAACTTCCGAGGCTCCGTATCGAAGCACGGAACCCTGTGTTCTTTTCGCTCCGCTGTCAGCACTGTACCGAGTCGCATTGCATTTATGCCTGTCTTACCGGCGCATTATCCCGGAACACGGATACGGGCGCCGTGATTATCGACGAAGAAAAGTGCACCGGATGCTGGACCTGTATCATCACCTGCCCCTACGGTAGTATCCGCCCCGACACTCTACGGCATAAATCCGTGAAATGTGACCTCTGCCAGGGCGCCGAGACGCCTGCCTGTGTACTCCACTGCCCGAACGAGGCGCTCGTTTACGAGGATACGGGAGACAGAGAAGGCAAAGTAAGCCGGGTTGAAGCACCCGTGCTGAAATAAACGAAGGAGGCGCAAGATGTCTTACAATTGGGGACCGCATTATATCGTTCCTTCCGAGGCACTGAAATCTTACTCCGGTCGGGTCAAGCTACGGGAGAACCTGGATGACGACCTGCTCCGCACCCAGCTCAAAGAAATGGGACTTGAAGGACCCATCGTCAAAATCGTCAATCCCTGGTATTTCCGGCCCAAAAACACAGATACCTGGATAAAAATCGGGGAGTCCGAAGACAGGTCGGAGAACTTCGCCGTGAGCTGGGACACCCAGAAGCTGAAAAACGGCGCGTATGAAATCCTGGGCTTGATGCACGTTTTTGTGAGGAAAGGCACTGACGAAATTGCCATTGCTCGGGAAAATACAGTCGTCGTTAAGGTTAAAAACTAGATTTATAGTAAACTGGAAATATGATAACGGTTATCGATTATGGAGCCGGGAATTTGCGTAGCGTGACTAATGCCCTGACTCTGCTGGGTTACCGCCACCGGGTGAGCCGGAGAGCGGCGGATGTCCTTGGTGCGGACACCGTCATTTTGCCGGGCGTTGGCGCCGCCGGAGACACCATGAAAAGCCTGGAAAAGCTAAAGTTGATAGGTCCGGTTAAAGAATGGATTGCCAGTGGCAAACCGTTCCTGGGTATTTGCATCGGGCTCCAGGTCTTGCTCACCGATACCGAAGAGGGTGGCTGTGACTGTCTGGATGTCGTTCACGGCAGGGTGCGCAAGCTGGCGGCGGGAGTGAAAATACCGCACATCGGCTGGAACCAGGTAAAGCAACTGGCGCCGCACCCGGTCTTTACCGGCATCCCGGATAACACGAACTTTTATTTTGTCCACAGCTACTATGCCGCGCCGGATAATAATACCACCGTTATCGGCACAACGGATTATGGCATCTCGTTTTGCAGTGTCCTGGCGCAGGATAATCTCGTTGCCACACAGTTCCACCCTGAGAAGAGCGGAGAATGGGGCTTAAGGTTCTACGATAATTTCATGATAATGGCAGGGGAAACCAGGCAATGACAGAGGCACGGCATAACCACTATCTCATCATCGGTAATTCCGCTGGCGGTATCGGCGCGGCGGAAGCAATCCGGGAGTGTGACAAAACCTCTCCTATCACAATCGTCTCGGACGAGCCTTACCCTGCTTATTCCCGCCCGCTTATTTCCGAGTATCTGGCTACAAAATGCCCGCTGGAACGGATGCTGTACCGCCCGCCGGATTTCTATGAGAAGAGCGGAATCAGGCTCCTCTCAGGCAGGACTGCGGTCCGGATTGACATAAAAGACCAGACCGCAGAGCTTGAAGACGGCGCAGAAATAAACTGGGATAAACTCCTGCTGGCTACCGGCGGTTCGCCCATCGTCCCGCCAATCGACGGGCGTAAGAGCACCGGTGTTTTCACCTTCACCACTCTTGCCGATGCCCGGGCAATCGATAAGTTCATCAAAAAGGGGATGCGGGCGGTGGTAATCGGCGGCGGCCTCATCGGCGTCAGCGTCACGGAAGCGCTGGAGCGGCGCGGCCTCAAAGTCACCATCGTGGAAATGAAGGACCGTATCCTCAATACGATTCTTGATGAGACCGCTTCAGCCATCGCGGCGGAAACGCTGGAAAAGAACGGCGTAAAAATTATCACCAACCATACCGTCACGGAAATCAATAGCGAGTTCACCACCGACCGCATTCACGCCGTCACGCTCGATGATAGCCGGGGTATTTCCTGCGAGGTGGTGATTATCGCCATCGGCGTCAGACCCCGCACCGAAATCGCTTCTGAAGCTGGCATAAGGGTGAACCGGGGTATCGTCGTCAATAGGACGATGATGACTTCCCATCCGGGTATTTATGCCTGCGGTGACGTAGTGGAAGCGTACGATTTCATCCATGGGGAGAACCGTGTTACACCCATCTGGCCGAATGCTTACCTCGGCGGCAGAGTGGCGGGGTTCAACATGGCAGGCAGACCGACCGTTTACGCCGGTGGTACGGCTCTGAACTCCATCAAGTACTTCGGCATGGCAATTACATCCGCCGGGGTGTTCGCTCCGGTGGATAGCACCGGTGAAGTGGTAACCACAAAGAACGGCGAAGTCTACCGGAAGCTCATTCTCAAAAACGGTCGTCTCTCCGGTTTCATCTTCTGCGGAGATATCGAACGCTCCGGGATTATTTACGGATTGATGCGGGACCAGGTGAACGTAGCTGGCTACAAGCAGACGCTGATTGCCGATGAATTCAGCTATATTTCCTTACCGGAACCGGTATGGCGGGAAAGACTGGCGAGCACCTTCAAACCCCAGCCGGTTGAAGCGGAAACAGTCAAAGTGGAGGCACTGAGATGAAAGATATATGGAAAATAAATAACCCCCACAATGACGATAAGGTAATCGATGCCTGCTCAATCTTCGGCGCGATGGATGTAACCGGCAGGCGCTTTTCCGGTGAAGGCGTCATCAAAGCCATCACAAATATGCACGACCGCAGTAACGGACTCGGCGGTGGTTTCGCTATCTACGGTCTTTTCCCTGACCACGCGGATAATTACGCGTTCCACATTATGTACCTCAGCGCCGCCGCTAAAACCCAGACCGAGCAGTTTCTCAAGGATAATTTTCAGGTCATCACGGATGAAATGGTGCCTACCCGCGCGGTCAAGGGTATAAACAACCCTCCGCTTTTCTGGCGTTATTTCATCGAGGTGGACTCCCGTAAACCTCTGGATATCACGGCAGACGATTATGTCGTTAGTAAGGTGATGCAGGTAAACACCGGTATCGATGACGTCTTCGTTTTCTCCAGCGGCAAGAACATGGGTGTTTTCAAAGGTGTCGGTTACCCTGAACAAATTGCAGATTTCTTTTGCCTGGAACAATATAAAGGTTATCTCTGGACGGCGCACGGCCGGTTCCCGACCAATACGCCGGGGTGGTGGGGCGGCGCGCACCCCTTCAGCCTGCTCGATTGGACGGTAGTGCACAACGGTGAAATCTCCTCATACGGCATCAACCGGCGTTACCTGGAGCAGTTCGGCTATCATTGCACCATGCAGACCGATACCGAGGTAGTCGCTTATGCCGTCGATTTGCTAATCCGTAAGCACTGCCTGCCGGTGGAGCTGGTAGCAAAGGTACTGGCGCCCCCGTTCTGGAACGAAATTAACCGCCAGAACAACGGGCAGAAAGAGCTGTTACTCACCCTGCGGCAGGTATATGGCAGTCTACTGCTCAACGGGCCGTTCACCGTTATTATCGCGCACACGGGAGAAATGATCGGACTCACCGACCGCATTCGCCTGCGACCGCTCACTGTGGGTGAGAAAGGTAATATGCTTTACCTCTCCTCTGAAGAATCAGCGATACGTTTAATTTCCCCGGAGCTTGATTCCGTCTGGACGCCGGTAGGCGGCGAGCCGGTAATCGGGAGGCTGGGTCAACCATTACCATCACGACGTGCACTTGCAGTTACAGGAGTTATGTAAAGTGCTTACCAAGCGCATCGTCCCGTGCCTGGATGTAAAAGGCGGCCGGGTGGTCAAAGGCATAAAGTTCCGCGACCACCGCGATGCCGGCGACCCCGTGGAACTTGCCGCTTTTTATAACAAGGAAGGTGCCGACGAGCTCGTTTTTTATGACATCACCGCGTCGAGCGATGAGCGGGCTATTATGCTCGATGTGGTGGAGCGTACCGCCAGCCGCGTCTTTATCCCTCTCACCGTGGGTGGCGGCCTGCGTAGCGTGGAGGATATGCACCGCTTGCTTCAGGTCGGGGCGGATAAAGTATCTATCAACACCGCCGCAGTCCTGAATCCCCGACTGATTACCGAAGGCGCGCGGCGGTTCGGTAGTCAGTGCATCGTTCTGGGAATGGATGCCAAAAGAGTACCGGGTTCAAACCCGGTCCGCTGGGAAGTGTTCACGCACACCGGTGCAGACGGCGGCCGTGGGACAGGTTTGGATGCTATTGAGTGGGCACGGCGCGCTGTAGAACTGGGCGCCGGTGAAATAGTGGTAAACAGTATCGATGCCGATGGTACCCGGGCTGGCTATGACCTCGAGCTATTGCGCTCAATATCGGAAAGCGTACCCGTTCCTGTGGTCGCCAGCGGTGGCGCCGGCACTCCGGAAGACCTTTTCCAGGCAGTCATTACCGGCAAAGCGGATGCGGTGCTGGCGGCGAGCATTTTTCATTACGGTAATTATTCCATCGGAGAGGTGAAGGAGTACCTCGCCGGAAAAGGGGTGCCGGTGCGGAGGGAGGCGGCGAAATAGTGAAAACATATGTACCCCCCAAATTCAAGGTAATCCGCGACCCGGCACGCTGTATTCAGTGCCAGGTCTGCGTTAATCAATGCAGTTTCGATACCAATTATTACGACAGAGACGACAACGAGGTGCGTAGTCGCGAAGAAAACTGTGTCGCCTGCCACCGTTGCGTGGCGTTCTGCCCTGGCGGCGCTCTGACCATCACCCGTAATCCACTCGATTACCGTGAGAACCTGAACTGGGGCAGAGAAGATATCGAGGACATCTGGCGGCAAGCCGAGAGCGGCGGGATGTTGCTCACCGGAATGGGCAATGATAAAGGCTGCCGCATTTACTGGGACCACCTCCTGCTCAATGCCAGCCAGGTCACCAACCCTTCCATCGACCCGCTCCGCGAGCCGATGGAGCTGACGACCTTCCTGGGCAGAAAACCCGACCGTGTCACGTTTAGCCAGGACACATTACGATTGGACACCGAGTTACCGCCGCAGGTCGGGTTAGACGTGCCGGTGATGTTTTCGGCGATGTCCTACGGCGCTGTCAGTCTCAACGTACACGAATCGCTGGCACGTGCGGCAACGGAAATGGGCACGCTCTGGAATACCGGCGAGGGCGGTCTACACCCCAGTCTGTACAGATACGGTAACAATACCATCGTCCAGGTAGCCTCCGGCCGGTTTGGCGTTCAGGCTAGCTATCTCAACGCGGGACGTATCGTCGAAATAAAAATCGGGCAGGGAGCAAAACCGGGTATCGGCGGGCACCTGCCGGCGGAAAAAGTAAGCGCCGATGTCTCTCTGACCAGGATGATTCCCAAGGGTACCGACGCACTATCACCCGCCCCTCAACATGATATATACTCGATTGAAGACCTGACCCAGCTAATCTACGCGCTGAAAGAAGCCACCAACTACCGCAAACCTGTCTCCGTGAAGATTGCCGCTGTCCATAACTCCGCGGCGATTGCCAGCGGAATGGTGCGGGCAGGCGCGGACATTATTGTCCTCGATGGCTTGAGAGGCGCCACGGGCGCCGCTCCCAAGGTAATCCGTGATAATGTCGGTATCCCCATCGAACTGGCGCTGGCATCTGTTGACGCACGGCTGAGACAGGAAGGCATACGCAACCAGGCATCGCTTGTTGTTTCCGGCGGCATCCGTAACAGCGGTGATGTCGCCAAAGCAATTGCCCTGGGCGCGGATGCAGTATACATCGGCACGGCGGCACTCATCGCGCTGGGTTGCCATGTCTGCCAGCAATGTCATACCGGCAAGTGCGCCTGGGGTATCTGCACCACCGACCTGGGTCTCACCCGGCGCATCAACCCGGAAATCGGCGCACGGCGGCTGGCGAACCTTCTGCGCGGCTGGAGCCTGGAAATCAAGGATATGCTCGGCGGCATGGGCGTCAACGCACTGGAGAGTTTACGCGGCAACCGTCTCCACCTCCGCGGCGTCGGTCTTACAGACACCGAGCTTGAAATTCTCGGCGTGAGGATGGCGGGTAGCTAAGATGGAACCAGACACAGCTTCGCAGGTGATTCTGGATGCTACCGGTATCTACTACCGCGCCCTTAACGCACAACTGCGCGACCTCGTGGCTGCCGGTACTGAGAAAATCATTATCAAGAATGTTTACGGTCAACGTTACCTCGGCACCAACCTTAACAAGCACGTTGAAATTGAAATACACGGCACACCGGGCAACGACCTCGGCGCTTTTATGGATGGTCCAACGATTACTGTGCACGGTAACGTGCAGGACGGCACTGGCAACACGATGAACAACGGCAAAATCATCGTGCACGGCCGCACCGGCGATATCACCGGGCTGTCAGCGAGGGGAGGAGAAATCTACATCCGCGATAGTGTGGGTTACCGCGCCGGCATCCACATAAAAGAGTTCGGAGAAAAGAAACCCATCCTGGTTATCGGCGGCACTGCCCAGGACTTCGTCGGCGAATATATGGCGGGCGGTGTTCTCGTCCTGCTCGGTATCAACATTCCGGGTGGGAAGCATAAAGCCAATTTTGTCGGTACCGGGATGCACGGTGGTGTAATCTATTACCGCGGGACGATCGAGGAGCACCAACTCGGCAAAGAAGTGGGCGCCGCCGAGCTATCCGATAATGATAAAATGGTACTATCGAAACTGGTAACCGAATACGCCCGACTTTTTGGTGGCAATCCTGGCGAAATCCTGAACGACAAATTTACCAGGCTTTATCCCAAATACCTGCGACCGTACGGAAGATTGTATACGTATTAAAGTTAAAGCTCAAAACTGAGAAGTCAAAACTGTCACTTACTAATGGTCTTATAATAGTACGTATTATCCCCCTTTGAAAAGGGGGATACAGGGGGTTTTGAAATCCCTCTCAATCTCCCTTTGCGAAAGGGAGAGGTTCAGGTTTTCGGAGTCCATCTTATTATGAGACTCTCAGTA
>JAUYDN010000084.1 GCA_030691775.1 Dehalococcoidia bacterium | reverse complement strand
AATGAGCACGATAACTGCCCTCCGCACCGGAAAGCAAGATAAAAAGCGGGTCAACCTGTTCCTGGACGGCAAGTTCGCCTTCAGCCTGGAAACGGATAAAGTGGCACGGGAAGGCTTGAGGGTAGGCCTGGAGCTGACCGGCGACCGCCTGGATGCCCTGCTTGGTTCCCTGAAATTGAGCCGATGCCTGGACGCGGCGTACCGTTACCTCAGCTACCGGCCGCGCAGTGAGGCGGAGTTACGGGAGAGGCTGGGCAGGAGAGGTTTCCCCGCGGAGCATATTTCTGCCGCACTTGATAAGCTCAAAGAGCAGGGATTACTGGATGACGCGGCATTTGCCAGGTTCTGGGCGGAGAACCGCGCCACTTTCCGACCGCGAAGCCGTGCCATTACCCGTCGGGAGTTACATCAGAAGGGCGTGCCGGAAGAGGTAATCCGTGAGGCGGTGAGCGAAATCGACGAGGTAGAATCTGCGTATCGCGCCGCATTGAGTAAGGTACGCCGTTTCTCACAGTTTGAATATCCCGAGTTCCGCCAGCGCCTGGGAGAGTTCCTCAGACGCCGTGGCTTTAACTACGATATTATCAACCGGACAATCAAAAAGGTCTGGGAAGAAAGGAAAGAGTAGTAGCTATCAGTCTCCAAATAGGTAGTGGGTCTGAAAGCTGAAAGCTAAAGGCTGATAGCTCCTTAGAATTTAGTATTTAGAATTTAGAGTTTTTATAAGGAATACCCCTCACCTTGACCTGTGTGTGGTGTTGTGCCGTCGGGGTCAAGGACCGGGAAAGTGAGGTTATAAATATGCCGGAAAATAGTGTCATTGTCAGTGTGCTTTTCTATTTCTCCAGTTTTGTCATCGGGCTGGTGCTCGGTGGCGCCATCGTTTTCTTTTTCCGCCGCATGGCGGTCAACCGTCTTCTCCGTGTTGCCCAGCGTAAAGCCACCCGTATTTCGCTTGAGGCTAAAGACGAAGCAAAAAGTATCATCGACCAGTCGCGTGTGGAAGCGGAGAAGATAAGAGCGGCCGCAGATACCGAATACCGCGAGCGGCGGCTGGAAGTCCAGCGGCAGGAGAACCGGTTGCTCTCGAAGACAGAAAACATGGAGCGTAAACTCGAAGGCGTCAACCAGCGGGAGCGCCAGCTCCAGAACAAGGAAAAATCGCTGGAAACCCTTCGCCAGCAAATCGAGGAAGCCAAAGCCAAGCAGGTAAAACAGCTGGAGTTTATCACCGGGATGTCCACCGAAGAAGCTAAACAGGTCCTTCTGCAGAGGATGGAAGCGGAAACAAAAGAAGAAGCCGCCCGCCGCATGCGTGAATGGGAAACCAAACTCAAAGAGGAAGCGGACGTCAAAGCGCAGGAAGTCCTCATGCAGACCATCCAGCGCAGTGCCTCCGATGTGGTCTCCGAATCGACCGTCACCAGCGTGCCTTTGCCCAGCGACGAGATGAAAGGCCGGCTCATCGGGCGGGAAGGTCGCAACATCCGCGCGCTCGAGCAGGCGACCGGTGTCGACCTGATTGTCGACGACACACCGGAAGCGGTGACGCTCTCCAGCTTCGACCCTATACGCCGCGAGATTGCCCGCGTGGCGCTCACCAAGTTGATTCTGGACGGTCGCATTCACCCGGCACGCATCGAGGAAGTGGTCAAAAAAGCCGAAGAAGAAGTGGAAGCAGAAATCCAGAAAGCCGGCGAGCAAGCCACCATCCAGGTGGGCGTGCAGGGGTTGCGCCCGGAGCTCATCAGGTTACTCGGCAGGCTGAAATACCGTACCAGCTACGGACAGAATGTCCTGGCGCACAGCATCGAGGTTGCCTATATGGCATCGATGATTGCTGCCGAGCTGGGGGCAAACCAGACCCTCGCCAAAAGGGCGGGATTGCTACACGATATTGGCAAGGCAATCGACCGTGAGGTCGAGGGCACGCACGCCGCCATCGGCGCCGACCTGGTAAAGCAATGGGACAAGTCCCCGGAGGTGGTCGCCGGCATCGCAGAGCATCACCTGGAAACACCCAATACCAGCGTCTGGGGTTTTCTTATCTCGGCGGCGGATGCCATCAGCAGTGCCCGTCCCGGCGCCCGGCGCGAATCGCTGGAAAGCTACATTAAGCGGCTCAAGGCGCTGGAAGATATCGCCAATAGCTTCAAGGGCGTGGAGAAATCATTCGCCATCCAGGCGGGCAGGGAAATCCGCATCCTGGTTAAGCCGGAAGAAGTAGATGACCTGGGAGCGATGCGTCTTGCCCGCGATATCGTAAAAAAGATTGAAGAAGGTATGGAATACCCCGGCCAGATTAAGGTGACTGTTTTACGTGAGACCCGCGCGGTGGACTATGCGAAATAAAACAAGCTATGAGCTATCAGCAATTAGCTATCAGCCTCAAACTCGAATACGCAATCGACGTTGATAGCTGAAAACTGTAGACTGTTTGCTGTTACTGAGAGTCTCATAATAAGATGGACTCCGAAAACCAGAACCTCTCCCTTTCGCAAAGGGAGATTGAGAGGGATTTCAAAACCCCCCGTATCCCCCTTTGAAAAGGGGGATAATACGTACTATTATAAGACCATTAGTAACTAAAAACTGTATGAAGATTCTTGCCGTTGGAGACGTCATCGGGAAGCCGGGCAGGCAGGCGCTTGCCCGTTTTCTCCCCGTGCTTAAAGAGCAGTACGGGGTAGACCTGACCATCGTTAACGCCGAGAACTCGGCAGGTGGCATCGGGGTGATGCCGGACACAGCGGCGGACCTGCTCAAAGCCGGCGCCGATGTACTCACCTCCGGCAATCACGTTTGGGCGCACAAGGAAATCTATCCCGTTCTGGATAGCGATACGCCTCTCATCCGTCCTCTCAATTACCCACCCGGTGTCCCCGGCAGGGGTTATCTGCTTGCTAAAGGCGCCCTGGTGGTCAACCTCATCGGGCGGACTTTTATGGGTAATTACGATTGCCCTTTCCGCGCGATGGACACACTACTGAGCGACCTGATAACGAAGCCGCCGGTGACCATCGTCGATTTTCACGCCGAGGCTACTTCGGAGAAAGTGGCATTAGGGATGTATCTGGACGGGCGGGTGAGCGCGGTGCTCGGAACGCACACGCACGTCGGCACTATCGATTCCCGGGTTTTACCCGGTGGCACTGCCTACGTTACCGATATCGGCATGACGGGCCCAATTGATTCCATTATCGGCGATGAACCTGACGAAGTGCTCAAACGCTTCCTGACACAGCTTCCCCACCGCCTCTCTGCCGGCAAGGGCAGATGTGTTTTCAACGCCATTATCGTGACGGTCGACGATACCACCGGAAAAGCGACCCGTATCGAACGTATCCAGAGGGAGACCGATTAGTGGCGACGGTCGACCTGCATATCCACACCACCGCCTCTGACGGCAAGCACACAGCCGCCGAAATTGTGCATCTTGCCGCAAAGCGGGGACTGGAGGTAATGGCGGTTACCGACCACGATTCGGTGGAAGGTATCCCCGCTGCGCTCGAGACTGCCAGGAGTTATCCGCAACTGCGTTTTATTCCCGGTGTAGAACTCAGCACCGACGTCGATAAAGGCGAGGTGCATGTGCTCGGCTATTTCATCGACTATACGGATGCGGAGTTTCTGGCAAGCCTGGAGCGGATGCGCAATTCACGTGTCGGGCGTGCCCGTAAGATGGTGGACAAGCTGGCGCAACTGGGTATCCGCATCGAGTGGCGGCGCGTGCAGGAAATCGCCGGGGGGGGTGCCATCGGCCGGCCTCATATCGCCCAGGCGATGCTGGAGAAGGGCTATATAAAGTCCATGCAGGATGCGTTCCGCAACTACATCGGTCACGGCGGTCCTGCTTATGTGGAGCGGGATAAACTCACACCGGCGGAAGCTGTACGGCTTATCCTTAAAGCCAGCGGTTTGCCGGTGCTGGCACACCCGATGACAAGCGGCGATGTGGAAGCGACCATCGCGGAGTTGAAAACCGTCGGATTGATAGGCATAGAAGCTTATTACGCAAGTTACTCCGATGAGGAAATTAACCTGTTACTGGGGCTGGCGCGCAAATACGGACTCATCGCTACGGGTGGCACGGACTACCACGGTATCGATGACACCACCGAGACCTATATCGGTGGACTTGATGTTCCCGCATTGGCTGGGGAGCAACTGGTAATATTAGCGGAGAAGAGAGGACTAAAGACGTTTCACCTACGTTAAATGCACGATACGGTAAGTTCGAGGCAGAAAAAGGGAAGAGGAACCGCCGTTCAGTGTTCTTCGTTTTGAAAATTGGAATTTGAAATTTGTTTGTATCTTGTATCTTGGTTATTGGGATTTCCGTTAACACGGACGTGGCTATAGTTCTGGACGTATAAGGGAGGGCTTATGGTTGTCCCATTTGTACTCCTGGCACTCGGCGCTTATCTTCTCGGCTCGGTGCCGGCGGCTTACCTGGCAGTCAAATGGTCGCGCGGCCTGGATATCCGTAAAGTAGGCACGGGGAAATCAGGTGCTTCTAATGTACTGCGTGCCGCCGGGAAACGACTGGCTATCCCTGTCGCTATCTTCGATATCGGTAAGGGTGCCCTGGCAGTATGGGTAGCGCAATTAACGGGACTGAACACCAGCCAGCAGGTAATGGTAGGACTGATGGCGGTGATAGGTCATAACTGGTCGGTTTTCCTCAAGTTCGGTGGCGGGGGGCGGGGCGTTTTTGCCACCCTGGGTATGGTTGCGGTACTCTCCTGGAAACTGGCACTGGTTGTGCTGTTCATCGCTTACATGTGGGTGCTCATCAAGCAGGTTGCGTTAGGAGTCGCTTTCGGAGTCTTCTTAGCCTTTCTGGCAATGCCTTTGCTGGTCTGGTTCCTGCCGGAATTTTTTAACATTCAAGACAGAGTTGCAGTCACCCTGGGTATGGTAGCAATTGCACTTATCGCGTTTACCAAACGTCTCATCGCCCCGAAATCAGACCTGGCAAAGAGCACCCCGTGGCGTACGATACTGTTGAACCGTCTGCTCTTCGACCGTGACATCGGCGATATGCGGTTGTGGGTACGTAATGGTGCAGCAGCGAACAAATAGGTACGGTGAAGTCAAAACTCAAAAGTCAAAGGGTAAAACCAACATTTGTAGGGCGCGGGGCTTGACCCCGCCCTGGGCGACCTCAAGAGTCGCCCCTACATGAATGCCATGGTTGTAGGGACACGGCAAGCCGTGTCCGCTGGGGACGTCGCAGGGGCGGGAAAACACGTTTAGAGCTTAGTGTTTAGTGTTTGTTTTATAATATCCGCTGCCACCCGTATTTCCTCCACGCTTGCGTCTTCTTCCAGCGCCGCCGGGTCGTTTATCTCCACACCCTCGTGCACAGCCTTGTATACAGCACGCATGTGTTTGCCTTTCCGGTTCTTTGGCAATGAAGGTACAAAGTGGATATCTTTGGGCGCGGCAATAGCGCCCACCTTTTCCCGCACGGCATTACGTAGCTCGTTTTTGACCTGGGTCGTGCCTTCTATCCCGGCTTTAAGCACTACCAGCCCCACCGGCTCTTCCCCCTTCAACGCATCGTAGACCCCGATAACACAGACTTCCGTGACGGCTGGATGCGAACCGATGGCTTCGGCAATCTCCCGCGTGCTCACCCGGTGCCCCGCCACGTTAATTACCTCATCTATCCGTGAGCCGATGGCGATATAGCCGTCTTCATCCCGCGTGGCATAATCACCGCAGACAAAAAGCCGCTTGCCAGGGAACTGGTTCCAGTACTCCTGCTCGTAAAACTTATCGTTATGCCAGAGGGTCATAATGTTGGCAGGGGGTAGCGGTGGTTTTGCCACGAGAATACCTTTCGTATTGGCAGGTACGGGGTTGCCCTGTTTATCTACGACCTCCAGGTCCCAGCCGATGCATGCTTTGCTCGCATATCCAGGCTTGATTGGCAGGAGACCCACACCCGCCATGATGGAAGTCATCGGCCAGCCGGCTTCCGTCAGCCAGTAGTGGTCGATGACCGGAATCCCATCCAGTGCTGCCGTCGCCCATTTCCAGGTATCAGGGTCGCAGAATTCTGCGCCCACGAAGAGCAAGCGTAAAGAACTGATGTCGTGCTTTTTACGGTGCTCGATGCCGAAACGCTTCAGCATTTTAAAGATGGTCGGGACGCTGAACATTATGTTGACACGGTGCTTTTCGATAAACCGCCAGTAAACAGCGTGGTCCGGGAAGTCCGGCGTGCCTTCGAACAGTAATGAGGTCACGCCGTAGAGCAGGGGCCCGTAAACAGCGTGGTTGTGCCCCAGTCGCCAGCCGATGTCGGAAGTCGCCCAGAAAACGTCATCCGGGTGCACACCGTATAGCATGGGCATAGAATTTCCCAATCCTACGATGTACCCGCCGGTATCGTTCACCACGCCGCGCGGGTTGCCGGTATCCCCGGAGGTAAAAACCAGGTGGGATGGGTGCTCGCTTTCCACGGGAAGCGGTTCGATGGTATCGCCGGCGTGTTGCCGGACAAGCTCCGCCCAGTCCAGGTCTCTGCCCGGCACCATGTTGACCGGAGTAATACCGCGGTTTAACACAACTACCCTGTCCACCGGGGCGTTCTGCATGGCGATGTCAAGCATATCTTTAAGGGGCACGATGCGTGAGCGCCGGAAACTGCCATCAGCGGTGAGGGCAACATTAGGTTGAGCGCTCAATATCCGCTGGGTGATGGCGCCGGTGCCGTAGCCGGTAAACACCGCCGCGTGGAGCGCCCCGATGCGCACGCAGGCAAGCATGGCATAGACCGTCTCCGGTACGGTCGGCAGAAACGTCAGCACGCGGTCGCCTTTTTCCACCCCCAGGCTCTTCAGGACGCCGGCAAAGCGGTTGACCTCTCTCAATAGCTCGTCATAGGTAATTATCCGGGTGATACCCTGCGCCGCACCTTCCCAGATGAATGCGGTTTTACCACCCAATCCGTTCTTTACGTGACGGTCGACGGCGTTATAGCAGAGGTTGGTTAAGCCGCCTGTGAACCATTTAAAAAAGGGTGGCTTGGAATCATCCAGAACCTTATCCCATTTCCGGTACCAGTGGAATTGTTCGGCGATTGGTCCCCAGAATCCTACGGGGTCTCGTATTGAGCGCAGGTATATTTCATTGTATGCGTCTTTTTGTCCGGTCATCGAAAAAACCGCCTCCCCGAATGAGTCCTCAATACGGAAAAGAGGGGGTTTGCATTCCCCCTCTCGATGTGCTACCCCTAAAGACTTAACAAAAGTATAACAGGAAACGGGTGTGATGGCTAGAGGTCAAC
The DNA here is from genome assembly GCA_030691775.1 of Dehalococcoidia bacterium. Classification (GTDB taxonomy): domain Bacteria; phylum Chloroflexota; class Dehalococcoidia; order Dehalococcoidales; family Fen-1064; genus JAURWL01. Next base: position 3,751 of record JAUYDN010000084.1, on the reverse strand, counting down.
GAGGATTATGCGGGTATCCACACCGGCAATGGTGGCGCATCCGTACGTTCCCGCCAGGTTAATTTCACCCGGTCGCCGATTTTTGCATTAATGCCTTCGATGTCGGTCAACATCCGCGGACCTTCATCGAGCTGGACGAGCGCTACGTTATACGGCGGGTTGAAGGCAGGCGATATCTGCACGCGTACCGTGGTCAGAGAGTAGATGGTGCCGTCGCCTTTTGTTTCCACCCACTCAACTTCTCCGGTAGCGCATTTGACACAGAAGGGACGCGGGTAAAACTGGTGCGAGCCGCACCTTTTGCAATGCTGAATTATCAGCCTATGTTGAGCCGCCGCCTCCCAGAAGGGGTAGGTCATCGGGTCGCCGTACTGTGTCTTCTTTTCTTCAGTCATTCGTCATCACCACCGTTGCCGCAGTCGAAAATACCCCGCCCACCCCGTGCGCCACCCCGATTTTAGCGTTTTTTACCTGCCGCTCGCCGGCTTCACCACGCAGTTGCCGCACCGCCTCCACCATCAATAGCAGACCGAGTGCTCCCGGGTGGTTATATGAAAGTCCGCCACCCATCGTCATCGCGGGTAAAGTGCCACCCGGCGCCAACCGCCCATTAGAAACGAACGCGCCGCCTTCGCCCTTTTTGCAGAAACCCAGGTCTTCCAGTGTCTGCAACACTGTTATCGTGAACGAGTCGTACGGTTCGACGAAGTCGACATCTTTGGGGGTGACGCCTGCCATACCGAACGCCTCCCGCCCGGATACTGCCCCGGCTGAGACCGTTAAATCCGGCATCTGCGATATGTGCCAGTGCGTCTGGCTCTCCCCCGCGCCGATGACCCGTATCGGCTTTTTTACCGCATTACGGGCGTGCTCTTTGTCGGTCAGTATAAGCGCGCCCCCGCCATCCGTCACCAGGCAACAATCGAGTGTGTGCAAGGGGTCGCAGACCATACGGGAAGCAAGCACATCTTTGACCGTCAATGGCTCTCGGCGCCAGGCTTTGGGATTCATCTGCGCCCACCGACGCGCCGCTACTGCAATCTCCGCTAGCTGTTCCGAGGTGGTGCCGTATTGGTGCATGTGCCGCGCCGCAATCAGCGCGTAATAGCCGATGGGAAACGGCAATCCGTACGGTGCTTCAAACTGCGAGCCGATAGTAACACGCTGTTCCCGGGATGCCATCGTCCGGCCGCGGAGCGACCTCTGACGTGAGGCATAAGCAATCAGCGCGACCTCGCAACGCTCCTGTGCGATTGCCATCATAGCGTGGTGGACGTGCGCCTCAAACGCCGCGCCGCCCAAATCCGTGGAGTCTGTCCAGCGTGCGTTGAAAATGCCCAGGTATTCACCTACCTGCACCGAGCCTTCTTCACCCATGTAGTTGACCAGGATGCCGTCAACATCCTTCATAGTCAAGCCAGCTTCTGCCAGCGCTTCCTTTGCCGCTACCGCCACCATCGAAAGCTCGGTGTGGTCGTACACTTCACCCAATGGTGTCTCCGCCACCCCGGCGATGTAGACGGGGTTCTTTTCCGGGTTATTCATAACAGCCCCTAATGTTTATACGATTCACGATTCATGAAATGCCCTTCCCACCTGTAGGGACACGGCATTGCCGTGTCCGCGTTCATCGATATTCAAGTGACAAACGTTTTACGCGCCCTGTATTTTCGGGATTTTCGTGGTCCATTGCCCATTGGGCAGGATTGGTGTCAATATATTCGGAAACATTGGCAAACTCATTGTCTGTACGAATAACATGTTCATAATATCCTTTTTGCCAGATGGGATGTATCGCTCCGTACTCGCTTGCGTGCAGATGCTTTGTGGTCGCCGATTTAAACGAACGGATAACGGTAGGCAGGGAACTGGCAACGGGTTTACCAAACGATTCGGAATGAGAGGCGGACACGGCATGCTGTGTCCCTGCGGGGTGGGTTATTATGATAATACCGTGAGGGTGGTTAGGCATTACCACAAAAACGGCAAGTTCGGCATGAGGAAAATGTGCTGGAATTTCCCGCCAACATTCATCTATTATATTTCCCACCGGGCTCGTAATCATGTTTTCATACGAAATACTGCCGAAGATGTTTTGTCTCAGGTAGGCACATATAGTTATGAAATAAGCTCCAGCTTGTGTATAGTCAAAATTCCGTAACCGTATCGAACGTCGTTGTGGTAAATATGTCTTGCTGAGTCTATTCTCCATGGATTTACCTGTAGGATTTCAATTCGTCGGTGTTCCGCTTCGATATCGAATTAAAGTTTAGAGTTTAGTATTTAGAGTTTAGAGTTTCTCCTACTCCCCCTTAATCATTTGCCTGGCAATCGTCATCCTCTGCATCTCCGAGGTGCCTTCATAGATTTCGGTGATACGCGCATCACGGAAGTAACGCTCGATGGGGAAATCTTTCACGTAGCCGTAGCCACCGTAAATCTGCAGGGCTTTGGTGGCGATGAAACTGGCGGCTTCCGCCGCGTAGACTTTCGCCATGCAGGCTTCCTTGATAAAAGGCTGGCGCTGGTCCTTGAGATAGGCGGCGCGGTAGGTCAGTAAGCGTGCCGCGTCCAACCGCGTGCCCATATCCGCCAGCATCCACTGCACCGCCTGGAAGTTAGCAATCGCTTGCCCGAACTGCTTCCGTTCCTTCGCATATGCGAGTGATTTCTCCAGGGCCGCCTGCCCGATGCCGACCGCCTGTGCCGCGATGCCGATGCGACTGCCATCGATGGTCTCCAGTGCAATATGGAAACCTTTACCCTCGGGACCCAACCGGTTTTCCTCCGGTACAAAACAGTTATCGAAGATAAGCTCGGTGGTGGAAGAACCGCGGATGCCCAGCTTGCGCTCGTGTTTGCCCACCGCAAAGCCATTGGCGCCCTTTTCTACTATGAATGCTGTCACACCGCGGTAGCCTTTCGCTCTGTCCACCGTGGCAAAGACAATGATTATTTCAGCCTCGGCACCGTTACTGATGAAGACTTTATTGCCGTTGAGCATATAGCCGCCATTTTTCTTCGCGGCGGAGGTAGACAGGGCGGCGACATCACTGCCAGCGCCGGCTTCGGTCAGACCGAACGCGCCGAGTTTTTCACCCCTGAGCAGCGGCAGGAGATATTTCTTCTTTTGGTCTTCGGTACCGAACTGGTAAACGGGATAAGCCGCCAGCTCATTGGTGACGATGAGAATTACACTGGTGGCGGCGCAGGCACGTGCGACTTCTTCAAATACGATTGCCTGTTCGATAGCGCCCCCGCCACTACCCCCATAGTTCTCCGGGTATCCTGTACCCATCAGCCCGATTTCTGCCGCTTTCTTTATGGCTGATGCCGGGAAACGGGCTTCCTCGTCGGTTTTGGCGGCAATAGGTTCCAGTTCTTTTTCCGCGAACTCCCGTACCATCCCCCGGAGCATTTTCTGGTCTTCGCCCAAGGAAAAGTCCATGTCTATCCTCCCGTACAGTGTGACGCTGGAAATTGCCGTGATGCTATCTGCAGGCACGGGTACGTGTCTCAACGCACATATATCATACCACCGGGTATGATTATTCCGCTATCCGTTCGTTTACTTATTGCTGTGCACCAGTTCCAGTTCGCTCTGCAGTCGGGCGAAAATGGCAAGTATAAATTCCTGTAGTTCCATTGCTGACGTAAATCCTTTTTATTATCTAGTGGAGTGTCTCAATAACAGCTTTACAATTCTGAATAAAAGATGCCAGTTCTTACACAGCGCCTCATCCCCCATTCG
>JAUYDN010000065.1 GCA_030691775.1 Dehalococcoidia bacterium | reverse complement strand
CGGCAATCTATCGTTGATGGCGCTCCCTTTCTGAGGCAGAGATTGCTTCGCCTCCCGATTCATCCTGATGATATCGGGATGGTCTCGCAACGACAGGGCTTTTCAGGTCTGATGTATGATTTTTTAATGCGTTCGTATTAGTTTACGACCTTTTAAAGAGGACAACAAGAGGTCTGATGGTGGTGACGCACGTTTGGGGGGGTGGCGGTTTTTCCTACCTGGACTGTGGCGGAGGTTGTTCCGGGCCGGTTTCCTGCGTGGATTTCTTCGCATCCGGGTCGGGAGCCAGGGCAACTGGTGGGGTTTCCCCTGCAGGGGATTTTTTCGGTTGCCGCGCTTTTTGCGCTATAGCGATGAGGTAGCCAATGACCACGATAAGCACCGCCACTACCAGAAGTATGATAAGCGCCACCAGGATTATGCCAAAAGCCACTATCCCAGTCCTTGAAAAAACATTATTATACACACATTAGTGGGCAAAACACGTTTTGTCAAGTATATTTGTGAAAATTTGTAGCTGGATGTGAAAAATGACCCGACATTAGCTATTGACAAGAGTTCTGTCCTTCAATAAACTCTACGTGTATGATGGTCAGACGAGTAACAAGGAGGTAAATGCTATGCTTCCCGGGGGACTTAAGGATATTACCGCGTACTGGCTTAATGAAGTCTTACACGTAAACGGCTATTTAACAGGTGACACCGATATTATTAGCATCACGATGACGCCGATGGCGGTCGGAGAAGGATTCCAGAGCGATATGGCGCGCATTACCCCGGTTTACAGCCGTAATATCCCTGGCCTCCCTAAAACGATGGTCGCCAAGTTACCCACCACCTTCGAAGCCGCCAACTACGTAGCAATGCTCTTTAATACGTACGAGCGAGAAATCCGGTTTTATAAAGAACTGGCGAAAAAGAGCCCGATGAGAACTCCGGGCTTGATTTACGGTGAATTCGATGCGGCGAATAAACGTTATGTATTGATACTGGAAGATTGTGCTTATTGCCGGCAGGTGGACCAGGTGAAAGGTTTGACGGAAGCTCAACTCCAACAGACTATCATCAAGATTGCGGATTTCCACGCGCACTGGTGGGACTCAAAAGAGCTCGTCAATATTCCCTGGATGCCGGGACCACGCAGTCAGGCGGCTTATGCCCTCGTGGGGTTTTACCGGAGTTGCTGGGATATGGCGGTGCAAGTACCTGACTTCCACGCCGCTCTCCCGCCCGGTGGTAAAGAGGTGGGACTGAAAATCTACGAGCATTACCAGTGGATGATAGATGAGGCGGCGCCATATGATAACCTGACAATCACGCATTTCGACTTCCGCGGGGACAACCTGTTTTTCGATGAGGCGAACAAGAGTGACCCGGTAGTGGTCTTCGATTGGCAGGCGGCCAGTAAATACCGGGGTCCTATCGATATTGCATACCTTATCGGGGGAAGCGTATCTATCGAGCTGAGGCACAAGATCGAAAAGCAAATGTTCGACCTCTACTATAACCGTTTGCTGGAGCGCGGTGTGAAGGGCTATCCGCTTGAGGAGTGCCGTCGCGACTACCTGGGCGGGTTGCTTATCTATGCGTATATTCCCGTGCTGGCTTACAGTCGATTGGACATCAGTAGTGAGCGCGGCAAAGAGATGGCGCGGATACTTACCCAACGGCACTTCTCCGCCATCCTGGATAACGATGCCCTCAGTTTCTTGCCGGAATAAAAGAGCATCGGCACGCTTCCGTTGTGATATAATCGTCTTGCCCGAATAGACCACGCTGGTAATGGAGACTTGTGGACACACTGCAACAGGTGCTGGATTACATCACGCGGGGCATCGGTCTGTTAGCCGGTTTGATAATAATCTACGGTGTGTTGCTGGGTGTGGCGGAGCTGTTCCGGGTTGAGTGGCACCGGTTCCAGACACAAAAGGTAGAGAAATTACTCACCTTCTAAAAAATCCGCTATGATATCGGGTTTCACCGGTTACTGGGGTTGGAGTTCCTGATTGCCGCGGATATTATGCGTACTATCATCAGGCACAGCCTTGAGGAACTGGTAATCCTGGCGGGTATCGTGGCTCCTTCGAGTAGGTAAGGAGACCCTTCGACTTTGCTCAGGGTGACATGGGACAGAAAGGCAGATTGAATGAATATTCTCGTGACCAAACACCCTATTTGTCATTCCCGTGCAGACGGGAATCCAGAAAACGGCGGGGTGGTGTGGCATGCTTCAAATCAGCACACGAAAATACGAAAGGTAGATTGAATGAATATTCTCGTGACCAACGATGACGGCATAGCATCCCCCGGCCTGTGGGCAGTTGCAGAAGCGCTGACACGCGTGGGGAATGTACTTATCGTAGCGCCGGATAAACAGCAGAGCGGGAAGGGGAGCAGTGTCTCTTTGCATAGTGAGACCGCCATCTGTGAAATACCCTCAAGCGTGCCCGGAGCGCGTGCTTATTCCGTGGGGGGTACTCCAAGCGATTGCTCTATGGTAGGCATACGGAGGCTAAGGCAAGAGCGCACCGACCTGCT
>JAUYDN010000027.1 GCA_030691775.1 Dehalococcoidia bacterium | reverse complement strand
AGGTGCGCAGGAAGGCGCGGAAAACCTTCCTGTCATGCTCCACCCGCTTCGCCGGAATTACCTCCCCTGCTTCTGTAACGCCCGCAAACACCGAGTATTTCTTGTGGGCGTCACATCCGATATAATATTTCATGCTGCGGTTCCTCCTTCATCGTTTTCTGGCACCTCCATTGTAGGCGGTACCGCAGCGCTTTCATATAATCAAAGACAAATGAATCATCATTATTTAATACGTCTGTAATAGTACAATCAGAATCGGTATGCCGATTAAAGAAGTCACTCTATAATTATCATTCCGTGCCGTACGGAGATAAAATGACTCTCGATGGAGCGAGGTGACGTTAGTGCCGCAGGCAAAGATACAATCAAAAAGCATGGTGTTGTAGATTGAATTATTAATGATTGTTTGACATTTGGTAGTTGATACTTGTTACTTGGAAGGGATGGGTAGAGAGGGGATTCTCTACCTGCTCGCCACGGACACGTTTGAGATATAGAGCGAGGGCGTGCGTAAGGCGCCGCCTACCCACTTGCTGTCACTGCCGATAGCGGTAATATCTTTTAGAAGCTGGTAAACGTTCCCGGAGACCATTGTGTCCTTGACGCGGCCGACAATTTTTCCATTCTCTATCTTAAAACCGAGTAAAACATTGCCGCTGAAATCGCCGCCGAGCACGTTACCCTGACCTGCCCCCATCAACTGCTCCACCACCAGTCCTTCCTTTATGTCTTTGACCATGTCTTTGAAGCTGGTCTTGCCGCCTTCGACGATAAGAGCATTAATCGAGGGTGAAGGTAACCCGCCCATACCACGCCGTCCGTTACCCGTACTCTTCGTTTTCGCCCGGCCGGCAGTCTGCAGGTCGTAAAGGAACTGATTGACTACTCCTTTCATGACGAGCGCCGTCCGCTGGCACGGGACACCCTCGTCATCGCAGGGGCGGCTACCGGGACGGTCGGGGATGAACGGGTCGTCCCACAATGTCAGGTTGGCATCGAAGACCTTCTGACCCAGCTTGCCGCCGATGGGTGAAGCACCTTCCAGCACCGTCTTCCCGTTAAATGCGGACATCAGCGGCAGAATCAAAGCACTTGCCACGCCATCGGGTGTGAAGATGACCGGCATTGGCATGGTGGTGACGGTTGCCTGCCTTTTTGCCAGGCGTAATTGTTCTACTACTGTGCGCGTGATCGCCTTCGAATCGAGGATGGGACTGCAGGAACTGGCGTGGTCGCCGACAAAGAGCATATCCGTGCCGCGGATAAGTTGCCCCTCTATACCCAGTGCGAACACCGTCTGCCGGAAGCTGGCTTTACCCCCGCGCGAGTTTAAGATACCCAGTTCACAGATGACTTTAGTGACGCCGGCTTCGCACAGTACCTCCGGGGAATATTCCGTGACCGCGGCAATCATTTCGTCCCCGAGCTGTTTCATTTGCTCCAGGGTAACTTTCTCGATTGCCGGGTCATAGATTTCCAGCTTCGGGAAGCGTTTGCGGTCCGGGAAGTGGAACTCCGCCTTCTGTCCGAACTCCGCCGTCGCCACGGCATTATCCACCAGCTCACCAACATCATCCGTGCGCGTGGTGGTGGCGTAACCGGTCTTGCCGTTCTTGATAACACGGAGTGTTACCATCCGGCTCTGCTTGGTCTGGATATGCTTAAGACGGTTAGTTTCGAACTGGACGGGTGTTTCAATCGCAGAGGTGACAAAGACCTCGGCTTCGTCGGCGGCTTTCAGGGCACGGGCGAGGATTTCTTCCATTATTTACCCCCCACCAGGCAGTCCTTGATTCTGATATGAGGACTGCCATTGCTCACGGGCAGGGGTGATTGACCTCCCTTGCCGCAACCGCCGCCCTGGTTCATATCCAGGTCGTTGCCGATGGCATCGATGTTCATAAGGGTGTTGAAAACATTGCCCGTGAGGACTACCGGCCGCAACGTTTCGGCGATTTTGCCGTTGCGAATCATATATGCCTCGCCTGAGGAGAACGTGAACATCTCCATACTGGTCGTGCCGCCATACCAGTTCTTGCAATAGACGCCTTCTTTGATATCCGCAATCATATCTTCGAAGGAGCAATCACCGGGTTCGATACAGGTGTTGGTCATACGCACGATGGGGGCGTGACGGTAGTTAATGGCGCGGGCGTTGCCGGTAGGCTTTTCACCCATCCTGGCGGCCGTCTCCCGCGAATGCAGTCTGCCCACGAGTTTGCCTTCTTTGATGAGATAGGTTTTGGTGGAGCGCACGCCTTCATCGTCATACTTGAAACTGCCACGTAAACCGGGTCTGGAAGCGGAATCGACGATGTTTAAAATCGGCGCGCCGAAGGTCTTACCGAGCGTCATCAGTTCACGGAGCTGGGGGTTCTCATAGACGAAATCCGATTCGGAGAGGTGCCCGAACGCTTCGTGGACAAACACCCCGGCGAGAATGGGGTCGAGGACAACGGTATACTGTCCGCCTTTGATTACAGGTGCGGAAAGAATATCCACGCTCCGTTGCGCCAACTCCGCCACTTGCTTGTGGAGATGACGTATCGGTTTGAAATCGTCACGGCTACCCGTGCTCAGACCCGCCTGCTGGACCTGCCCGTCCTTGGCTGCCACTGCCGCCACACGCATGGTGACATCCGCCCGCTCCTGTGAGATGAAACTGCCTGCGGAACTGAGGAAGATTGTCTTGCGGTGGCTATCACCGTACCCGATTATCGATGTCTGGATTCCCGCCGTGCTCCAGATAGCTTCGCTGTATTCATCGAGGAGCTGTTTTTTGGCGTGCAGACTGATTTTCTGCGGGTCTTCTTTAATTTTAGGTTGGACGTTATCTACTACGGGTTTGATTTCAGCGAGCTCGCTTGTCTCCTTACCGACGAAACGGGCTTGACGCACCGCCAGCGCCACTTTTTCCTTCAGGTTAGCGAGGTCGTTAAAGCTGACAAATCCCCACCCGCCTTTCACCAGTGCCCGCACGTTGCCGCCAACCGAGGTATTTTTGCCGATAGACTCGAGTTGCCGGCCGCGGTAGGAAATACTGCTAACATGGTTTTCATCCAGATGAGCTTCTATGTAATCGGCACGCTGCTTTTTGATGAGCTCCGCGAGTTGCTCAGCCGCTGTTTGTATCTCTGACATAGCACTACAGTTTAATGGTACTGTTGATGTATGTCAACAAAAACGAGGATTGGCTTTCAGCTATCAGATAAAGGAGAATATTGAGTGCGAACATCTGACGGCTGTCTCATTGACACCCCCACCCTGTTATCATAAAATCAAATGTAATTGTTAGATTGGAGCAAAGCAAAACACACGTGAAGAGTGACGAACTCAGAAATCTATATCTCAGGTTTTTTGAAGAGCGCGAACACAAGATTATCCCCAGTTCCTCTTTGATACCCTATGGCGACCCCACTCTCCTTCTCACCAGCGCCGGGATGGTACAGTTCAAACCTTATTTCACCGGTAAAGCCGTGCCTCTAAGTCCCCGCGCGGTCTCGTGCCAGAAATGCTTCCGCACCAACGACATCGAATCGGTCGGCGACCCCACCCACCTCACCTTTTTCGAGATGCTGGGTAACTTTAGCTTCGGTGACTATTTCAAAAAAGAAGCCATCGACTGGGCGTGGGACTTCGTGCTTAAATATTTAAAACTTCCCGATGCAAAGCTCTGGGTCACGATTTTTTATGAGGATGACGTGGCTTTCGACCTGTGGCGCGGTCAAAATGTGCCTGCTGAGCGTATCGTCCGCCTCGGTGAAAAGGATAACTTCTGGGGTCCCGCCGGAACCTCGGGTCCCTGCGGTCCATGCAGTGAAATTCACTATGACCTCGGAGAGAAATACGGATGCGGAAAGGCGGACTGCAAACCCGGTTGCGATTGCAGGCGCTTTACGGAAATCTGGAACCTTGTCTTCACCGAGTTCAATCAGGCAGAGGACGGCACACGGACTAAGCTCCCCAAACCAAATATCGATACTGGTATGGGATTTGAACGGACCCTGATGATTTTACAGGGGAAGCCCACCCCCTACGAGACCGACCTGTTTGCCTCTGTTATGGTGAGAATTGGCGAACTCGCCGGCAAAAGGTATGAGGGGACCGAAGAAGCGAGCGACCACGCGATGAGGGTGCTCGCCGACCATGGTCGCGCGGTGGCTTTTCTGATTGCGGATGGTGTGATGCCGGGCAAGGAAGGGCGCGGCTACGTTCTCCGCCGCATCCTGCGCCGCGCCGAGTACTTCGGGGAGACGCTTGCCTATGAAAAACCGTTCATGGTCACTGTGGCGGAAGAAATCATAAAAAATATGGGTCACGTTTACCCGGAGCTGACGACCAATCGCCACCATATTCTGAACGTTGTCAAATCGGAAGTGGATGGCTTCCGCAAGGTGTTGCCGGTGGGGCGGGGTATGCTCGAGGATATCATCACGAGGCTCGAAAAAAAGAATGGTCCGAAAACCGTCTCCGGCTCCGATGCGTTTATGCTCCATGATACCTATGGTTTCCCCATCGACCTGACCAGAGAGATTGCCAGCAGGCGTGGGTTTACGGTGGATATGCCCGGGTTTGAGCTGGAGATGGAGAAACAGCGCGAGCGCGCCAAGTCGGCACAGAAGTTTTATGCTTCCGGAACAGGAATGACGGATGTGCAACTTGACCTCCCGCCGACTATATTCGCCGGTTACGAAAAGCTCCTGCACGATTCCCGTATCCTGGCGATTCTGGTAGATGGCGAATCCGTGGGTGTGGTGCACGAAGGACAAGAGGCTGGCATCGTCCTTGAAGCCACACCATTCTATGGAGAAATGGGCGGGCAGGTGGGCGATACCGGCGAAATCGAGTCGGAGACAGGTCACTTTAGCGTTACGAATACGATGCGTACCCGTGACGGTGAAATCATCATACACCGTGGCAAGATAATCAGGGGCAGTCTGGCGGTGGACGACGCGGTACAGGCGGAAGTCGGCACCCCGCGCCGGGTGGATATTGCGCGTAACCACACCGCCACCCATCTCCTGCAATATGCTTTGAGGAAGGTGCTGGGACAGCAAATTCAGCAGAGGGGTTCGCTGGTGACGCCGGAGCGTTTCCGGTTCGATTTTTCCCAACTGGTGGCGCTCAGCCCGGAACAGCTCCAGGAGGTACAGCGCATTGTCAACGAGCTCATCCGGCAGGACCTGGAGGTTTACGCTGAATCCCTGTCTTACAAGCAGGCAGTGGCGGAAGGCGCCATCGCATTGTTTGACGAGAAGTACGGTGAGAATGTACGGGCGCTTAAAATCGGCAAGCCGCCGGTAAGCATCGAGCTTTGCGGGGGAACGCATATTCACTCCACCGGTAGAATCGGATTTTTCCAGATTTTAAGCGAGACCAGTATCGGCTCAGGCTTACGCCGCATCGAAGCGGTGACCGGGCGGGGTGCGGAAGAATTGATGGAGAAACTCGTTACGGAAAGACGGGAAATTGCTAAAGCTGTAGGCGCATCCGGCGATGATTTGCTGGAGAAACTAAAAAGCACACTCGATGTCATTGAGCAGGAGCGCAAACTACGCCAGGCAACGGAACGTGAGCTTGCCCGTAAAGTCGCGGAGTCATTACTGACGCAGGTGGAGACGGTCAAAGGTATAAATGTAATATCGGCAGAAGTGCCATCTTTGCCGCCGCAGGCAATGCGTGAGATAAGTGACTTTCTACGGGATAAATTAAAGAGCGTAATAATCGTGCTCGGCACGGTGTACGAAGACCGTCCGTCTTTCCTGGCGGTGGTAACGCAGGACCTGGTGGCAAAAGGGTATCATGCCGGCAATATCATCAAGCAGGTGGCACAGGTGACCGGTGGTTCCGGTGGCGGTCGTCCGAATATGGCGCAAGCCGGTGGCAAAGACAAGAGCAAGCTTGACGAGGCGCTCAAGCTGGTGAGGACCCTGATTTAGCTTCCGCTTCCCCCTCCTTCCCTGAGGAGTGTTGTCCCAGATGTCATTCTGAGGAGCGAAGTCCCGATTACATCGGGAAAGAATCTCCGACATTACTCAGTAGGCTGGGAGACCCTTCCAGTTTGTCTGATAATGGTTTTTGTTACAGCAGGGATTTATTCAGGTTTGGATTCCCGCTCCCGTATCGCAGTACGGGACAGGCTTCGCGGGAATGACATTCTGGCGATATTGGATTCCAGCGGAAGCTGGAATCCAATATCCTCTTTGTCATTGTCGGGCTTGACCCGACAATCCAGGATGATTTCGGACACTCAGGGTGACAAGGTTACTCGACTTTTGAGGCAAAGCCCCATCGAGGGGAGAGGGGCTGGGATGGGGGTGAATATCAATCATGCGTATTCTCGGGCTGGATATCGGCGATAGGCGTATCGGTGCGGCGCTGAGCGACCCAACCGGCATACTCGCCAGCCCGCATAGCATCATCGAACGCACCGCCGACGAAAAAGCTATCGAAGGCATTCTCAAAATCATAGCTGAAAAAGAAGTAGGGCGGATTGTTGCGGGACTGCCGTGCTCAATGGACGGTAGTATCGGACACCAGGCGGAGAAGGTTAAGGCATTCACAGAGCAGTTACGCCAGCGGACTTCCGTTCCCATAGAATACCGCGACGAGCGTTTGACCACGGTTACGGCGATGCGGCTCAAACAGGAAGCCAGCACGCGGCGTTTGGATAGAAAGACACGCTATGATGCGATGGCGGCGGCAATTATCCTCCAGGAGTATCTCGATGAAAAACCCGCGAAAGAGTACCAGATATAGCAGTTTCACTGTCGTTGCGAGGAGTCCACGACAGAGTCGGAACGACGAAGCAATCTAAAACCGATGAGGACTGAAAATAGTACTGTGTTTATATTATGACTAATGCCAAACATACGGTGCTTTACACCGGCGTCACCAGCGACCCGAAAGGAAGAGTATGGCAACAAAAAGAAAAAGTGGTTGAAGGTATTACGAAAAAATATCATGTCGATATGCTGATTTATTACAAAGTTACGGGCGATGTGTTGAGTGCCATTGCCAGAGAAAAACAAATCAAAGCTGGCTCGCAAGGAAAAAGAGCAAGTTAATCAACAGTATGAACCCTGGATGGTGGGATTTATGCGAAGAGCTTTAGATTGCCTTGTCAGAAGCTAACTGAAAATGTTTTTTACTACTATAGCGCTTTGTTCACATCTGGATACCAGCCGGAGTTTACCCCGCACTCTGATACGGGGCTGGTATGACAATTTGTGGATGTTAGATTCCAGCTTCCGCTGGAATCTAACATCTCTGTTTGTCATTGTCGGGCTTGACCCGACAATCCAGGAAATTATCAGACAACCTCCTTCCTCGCAACGACAGGAGCAGAATTGAATCGGTGTTTGACTCCAACGTACAAAGGTAAACGGAGTGAGTAATAGCACCTTCCGTCTCGATAAGACCTGCAGTCAAGCCCGCGCCGGGGAACTTACCACGGCGCACGGTGTTGTTCCCACCCCTGTCCTCTGTCCCGTAGGTACGCAGGCTTCGGTCAAGACTCTTACCCCGCAAGAGGTCAAAGCCACCGGATTGGGGATGATTCTGGCAAACACTTACCACCTCTATTTACGCCCGGGTATCCCCACTATTGAAAAACTCGGCGGTCTGCATAAGTTCATGGGCTGGGACGGCACTATCCTCACCGATAGTGGCGGTTACCAGGTCTTCAGCCTCGCCAGACTCCGCAAGGTCACGGATGAAGGCGTCACGTTCCGTTCCCATATCGATGGCAGTCAGCATTGCCTCACCCCGGAGAATGTCATTGCCTACCAGGAATCGTTAGGTTCGGACATAGCAATGGTGCTGGACGAAGTACCGCCGCATGATGCTGGCTTCGAAAAGACCAGGGCGGCGATGATACGCACCCACCAGTGGGCGGAGCGCTGTCTGAAAGCACACCCCTGCGGAGACCAATCACTTTATGCCATTGTGCAAGGCGGCGTTTATCCGGAACTCAGAAAACAATCAGCGGAAGCGCTGGTGAGGATGGACTTCGATGGCTACGCTATCGGCGGGTTGAGCATCGGCGAGCCGAAGAGGGTTACATTTGACATAACGGAGCAGACGGCGCCTTTACTACCGGTTGATAAACCCCGTTACCTGATGGGTGTCGGCGCGCCGGAGGACATCGTCGAATGCGTGGGGCTGGGAATCGACATCTTCGATTGTGCCCTGCCAACACGGGTAGCCCGGAACGGCGGACTTTACACGAAGACGGGCAGGGTGGATATCCTGAATGCGGCTTACCACGACAAGGACGGACCGGTAGAAGACAACTGTGATTGCTATACCTGCCGCACTTTCTCAGCGGCGTACCTGCACCATCTCTTCAAGAGCAAGGAACTGCTCGCTTACCGCCTGGCAACTATCCACAACCTGGCGTTTATGAGCAGGTCGGTCAAGGCAACGAGACAGTCTATCCTCAACGGTACCTTTAATGAATTCCGTGCGGATTTTCTTGCTGTTTACCAGACTACAGATGAGGTCACACGGCTCGACCAGAAAAAGAAGTGGCTGGAAACACGCACGAATTTTCCTCTCCCTTGATGGGAGAGGCGTAGGTGAGGGTGGTTCAATTGTGAGGAGGGGGATTTTGTTTGCCTGCCTCGTGTTGTTCCTTCGATTCTGGACAAGCGGGTAAAGGTCCTACAGCTTCTTGTATTCTCTTGATGACTCCATCGATATTAAGGAGAACATCGTTATTCCAGAAACGTAGTACACGAAACCCCTGGCTTTCCAACCATGTTGTCCTTGCACGATCTGCATCGATCGTAGCCGGTTCATTGTGTTGACCCCCATCTACTTCAATTACCAGTTTTCTATCAAAACATACAAAATCGGTTATAAAATCCCCGACAGGTTCCTGTCTACGGAATTTCGCTCCATCTACTTGCACGTTCCTCAACCTGCCCCAGAGCTTTCTTTCAGCATCAGTCTGTTTCCGTCTTAGAACTCTTGCCGCAAGCGTGAGACGTGGTGTATTCATCTCGAACCCCCTCACCTTTGTCCTCTCCCACGATGGGGAGAGGATATTCTGAAACAGGTCTGTAAAACTAGCCCATTTCAATCCGATTCAAGCGCTTTATAATATCCTGCGCTCCGGAAATAATCCCATCGATGATTTCCTGCACGCTCGGGATATCGTGAATCAAACCGACCGTCTGCCCGGCGGTGATAACGGCATTGCTTGTATCTCCCGTTTCATAGGCGGCGCGGACTTTTTCTCCGGAGATAAGCGGCAGGATTTCTTCCAGCGCCGCGCCCCTGTTTTCCATATCCAGGATTTTCTGCGTGAACTCCGTGCGCACTACGCGCTCAGTGTTATTGATGGTGCGGTGGACGAGCATCGTATCCTTTTCCGTAAGCTGGGTAAACCACTCCTTGAGCTTAGGGTGGAAACTGCATTCCTTACTCGCGGTGAAACGCGTGCCCATCATCACGCCCTCTGCCCCCAGCGCCAGCGCCGCGACAAATCCACGGGCATCCGCCACCCCGCCCGCCTGGATAACCGGGATTTTTACAGCATCGACACAAGCGGGAATAAGTACGGACGCGGCGACATCATCGGGAAGGGGATGCCCGGCAGACTCGAAGCATACGATATCCACGGCGTCGCACCCGATACGCTCCGCGGCGCGGGCATGACGGGGACTTCCCACCTTGTGCACAAAGATGCCGCCCTTATCTTTCACCATCTTGATATATGGCTCGGGGAGCCGCCCGGAAGTCTCGAAGATACGGCAACCTTCCTCCAGCGCGGTAGTGAAGAGGTCTTCGTAAGGGACGCGCCGCATCGTGGGAAGCAAAGTGACGTTCACCGCAAAGGGTTTATCGGTAAGCCCGCGTGTTTGGCGGATATCGGCGCGCAGGTCATCGCAGTTAGCATAGTTTAGAGCGGTAATCATGCCCAGCCCGCCGGCGTTGGAGACAGCCGCCACGAGTTCTGCTCCCGCCAGTCCGCCGCCCAGCGCTCCCTGGATGATGGGATACTTGATACCAAAAAGCTCCGTGACGCGTGTCCTGAACATGGTTGCCCTCCTATTAACATCGTACCGATATTAGACTGAACCCAAAGCTGAAAGCTTACGGCTGACTGCTTATAGCTTACTATTCAAACAACACGAAGAGGAACATCAGGGCGATGCCGAGCAGAATGGATGCCAACTGCAGGAAGCTGATGTGAAGTCGTTCGCACGATTGCTGGAGCTCGGGGATGAGGTCGGAGCCGGCGATGTAGATGAAACCGCCCGCCGCAATAGGCAGGACGATTGTAGAAAACGCTGTCACCTGGGGTCCAATCCAGATAGCAAGCGACCCACCGGCAACAGCCGTAAGCGCGGAAAGGAAGTTGTAAAAGAGGGCTTTCCTGACGGTGAAACCGGCGTGGACCAGTACTCCGAAGTCGCCGATTTCCTGGGGAATCTCGTGAAGCACAACGGCAAGGGTGGTAGTGATGCCGATGGGGATACTCACCAGGTAGCTGGCGCCTATCAAAATACCATCGATGAAATTGTGAATGCCATCTCCAATCAGATTGAGGACGGCGACCGGATGCACATGGTTTTCCGAAGTGGGGATGTGGCAGTGTCTCCACCGGATAAACTTCTCCATCGTAAAAAACAGTAACATACCGCTGATGATGAGCAGGGAAGTAGACGGGGAAGGGTTCAGTTCAAGTGATTGAGGGATGAGATGGATAAAGGCGTCTCCTGCCAGCCCGCCGATGGCGAAGCTCACCAGGAAAAGCAGTATTTTTTGCAGACGGACTCTATCGTACGCCAGGAAGATAATACCGATGACGGATAATACGCTGACCAGGGCGACACTACCGAGTGTCCAGAACCAGACCACACTCCCTCCTCGAAGCTGGGTGAATATGTTAAATTACACTATACAGTATGTGGCTGTGATTTGCACTACGGTGATTACCCGCCCACCTCACAAAGAAAACGGGTAGCATCAGTCACAGTAACCGATGCTACCCGTCCATTGACTTATCACCCACCCGGACTAACCAGCAATCTGGGAATTCATCTTCTTGAGAATCTGCTGGGCTTCAGCAACCGTGCGGTCGATAACTTCCTGTACGGTGGGAATGTCCTTGATGCGCCCGACGGTCTGCCCGACCATCAGGATGCCGTTCACGGGGTCCCCACCCACCGTTGCCGTGCGGAACAACCGTGCGCCAATGGCGAAGCGCATTAGCGAACCGAGGCTTCTCTTACCGCCACCGATTCCGGCTTCCTGCCCCTTCATCTTCCTGGCAGTTGTAATAAGTTGACCCCAGCCCATATCCAGTTCTTTCTTCATCAGCATTCCGGCTGACATGGCGTCCGCTAACGGCATACCCTTCTTCTGGAGCAACTCTTCCGCCTTTTTGTTGCGCAGGACGCGGCAGTTGATGCCGTCAAACGCCGGGTCGATAATCGTATCTTCCTCGGTGGCTTTGACCCAGGCCTGTTTCACGGCATCGGCGACTTCTGCTTCTCTGGTACAGGCGAGGCGGGTGCCCATGGAGATGCCTTCCGCGCCCAGCGCGAGCGCCGCCGCCAGTCCCTTGCCATCCGCATAACCACCAGCGCCAATACACGGTACTTTGACCGCTTCTACAACCTGCGGCACGAGCACCAGCGCGCCGACATTGCCGGAATGTGAAGCGGCTTCATAGCCGGTAATAACCAGGGCATCTGCTCCAAGCTGTTCACTGCGCTGGGCGTGCCGGACCAGTGCGATGGTGCCGATGATTTTTCCACCGTAAGCGTGCACTGCTTGGATCAGGGGTTGTATCTCCGGCGGCCTGCCGAGCGAGTAGTTGACGACCGGTACCTTCTCCTCGATAACCACCTTGGCGAGCGGACCGGAGCCAACGCCGAGTGTCAGGTTCACCCCGAACGGGTTTTTGGTCATCTGGCGGATTTCATTGATTGCTTTACGCAAGCTGTCCGGGTTGTATTGTGCGCCCGCCAGTACCCCGAGCGCGCCGGCATCGGAAACTGCCGCCACCAGTTTAGGCGTGGTCAACCAGTTCATGCCCGCCAGCATGATTGGATACTTGATACCAAAGAGTTCCGTCATCCGTGTTTTCATTAGCTATTTACTCCTCTCCTGTTCATTTCCTCGGATGGATGGTGTGCGTTTTCTAATCCACCCCCAGTGTGTGGAGGCGCTTCATAATTACCTTTGCCTCGTTGATAATACGGTCGATAATCTCCTTTACGGTCGGGATATCACTTAATAATCCCACACATTGACCCACGCTGATATTCGCTTCATCGAATTCCCCGGTAGCATAGGCGTTACGTCCGCGTGCACCGCTAATCATCGGCAGAAGCTCCTCTAACGTAGCGCCGCGGTTTTCCATCTCCAGAATTTTCAGCGTGTGCGGGTTCCTCACCACCCTGGAAGCATTTTTGATAGATTTCTGGATAAGAATGGTATCCGCTTCGGTCAAGCCGCACAGCCACTTTTTAACGTTGTCATGGATATTGGCTTCACGGCTGACCATAAACCGGCTTCCCATTAGAACACCCTCGGCGCCCAGGGCGAGCGCGGCAACAAACCCGTGGGCATCAGCAATGCCGCCGCCGGCAATCACGGGGACTTTGACCGCGTTGACTGCTACGGGCACGCGCACCATCGTGCCCACCTCCTCCTGCCCGGGGTGACCGGCGGCTTCTGTGCCGAGGATGGTCACCGCGTCCACACCAGCACGCTCGGCGGTGAGGATATCCCTGGTGCGGGTGGCACGGTGCAGGGCGATAGCGCCAGCGTTTTTGAGCATGTGAATGTATGGTTCCGGACTGCGGCCGGAAGTCTCGACGATGCGTACGCCTTCATTGAGTGTAGCCTGGAAATAGTCTTCGTATTTCACCGGGCGCGCCGCGGGCAATAATGTAATATTGACGGCGAAGGGTTTTTTAGTAAGGGCTTTGGTCTGGCGGATAGCTTCGACGAGGGCTTCGGGGGTGGGGTATGAGAGGGATGCCATGATGCCGAGCCCGCCGGCCTCTGAGACGGCTGAGACCAGCTCCGGACCGGAGATGTATGCCATCGGCCCGGCGAGAATGGGATACTGGATTCCGAGCAGTTTGGTGATTCTGGTACTGAACATCGGTTTAGCTCCTTGCAGGTAATAACGCCATATTATGCAACCTTGAAATGGTGGGTGTCAAATGGGTGATGTGCGGTGTCCAGGACAGGCGAAATTACTTGCCCTTTCAATGAGGCGGCACTAAGTTACAAGACAGCGTAGCTCTTTAAACCTGTGTCTCTGTGCCCTCCCTGCTCCGAACGAGAGCATCCGCCTTCGGCGGACTAATCACGGCTCTTACAGTTACTTTACAGATACCCCTCACCGTTAACTTATCCAATCCCACTAGTGTAGTGTCTCCGAAATAACTTAACAATTACACATGGAGTGTGGTGCCACGGACGAAATATGAAAATGATGGTTGCAAAGGGTGGGAAAGCAAGATGACTGCCAACTTGCACAAGGGAGTTGAGAGGGGCGTCAGCCCCT
>JAUYDN010000007.1 GCA_030691775.1 Dehalococcoidia bacterium | reverse complement strand
AGTGACCCGTGGCGATTCAGGTCAAAGTATAGCGAACCAGTTGCCGGCCTGGTAATTTTACCGGATACATCCTGGTGATTAGCCTCTTATCCTGTATTGACCAGCGCCGGAACCGGACCGGAACATGGGGTAATTATCATGGCGCGCGAGTTCGACGAGGCGGAAATCGAATCACTTTCGGAGACTACCGTCGTGCCATTAACATTCCAGCCGCTGTCAGGCAACGAGATACCGGAGGATTTTATCGATGCCCGCACGATAATGGATGAACCGGGTGCAGAGCCAATTTATATCTCGCCGGCAGATAGCCGGACCATCTATAGCTACATCATGGTTGAAGATATTTACGGCAATCCCGCTTTAATCTTACGCTCCGAGTCTTTTCGTTCTATTTACCGGCAGGGACAGCAGACTGTCCTGTTTACTCTGGTCCTGCTCACCGTCGCGGCGATTATTGCGTCGGTAACCGCCGTCATACTCCAGGACCGGAGGGTCCTTTCACGTCTCACCAAATTACGGAACGATGTCCATCAGGTATCGACCAGAGGCGATGTTACTGCACGCGTATACATCAAGGGAAACGATGAGCTTTCGGCGTTGAGTGATGACATCAACTCTATGCTGGTTAAAATCGAAAAACAGCAGGAGCTGGAGAAAAAGCTCCGCGATGACCTGGAACAGGAAATCAAAAAGCGCTCCGAATACACACGTGAACTTGTCCACGAACTGAAAACACCCATTACACCTATCCTATCCTCGAGCGAGTTATTACTCGAGGGTATGACGCAGGAACCCTGGACACGCCTGGCGAAGAACATTTACCGCGGCGCCCTGGATATGAACGACCGCCTGGACGACCTGATGGATACCGCGCGCGGCGAAGTGGGTATGCTACGCTTGCGGAACGAACCTATGAACATGCTCCTGATTATCCGGCAGATGGCGGAGGAGATGTCCCCACTGGTAGCGAGTCGCTCACAGAAATTCGTCCTGGAATTACTGCCATCACTCCCTCTTGTCATCGGCGATGAAACACGTATGCGCCAGGTATTACGTAACCTCTTGAGCAACGCCACCAAGTATACGCCGGAAACGGGGATAATCACGCTCCGTACAAGGCTAAACACAGAGGAAATTATCGTCGAAATTCAGGATACGGGACAGGGAATCGAGCCAGACCAGCTTGAGCGGATTTTTGAGCCATATGTTAAAATTACTGGTGGTATTTTAGAACGGCAGACGGGGCTGGGGTTAGGACTGAAGCTCGCTAAAACGCTGGTCGAGCTTCACGGTGGTAGAATATGGGTGAGCAGTGAAAAGGGGAAAGGCAGTATCTTCAGTTTCTCGTTACCGGTGAAAAAGGAATACCCCGGATAAGAGAGCGGAATGGCGGTGAAAAAATGAAGGTATTAATTGTTGAGGATAACCCAGAGATAACCACCGCCATCGGCGTGGCAATGCAGATACGCTGGCCTGATGCCCAGATTGTGACCACCCACCTCGGCGAGCGCGGTGTAGAGATGGTGGAGACCGAAAAGCCGGATATTGTCATTCTGGACCTGAGCTTACCCGATATCAGCGGCTATGAAGTGCTTAAGCGCGTCCGTCTTTTCTCACTGGTACCTGTGCTAATCCTGACCGTACGCTCCGATGAAGATGACATCGTTAAGGGCTTAGAGTACGGCGCCGATGATTACATGGTCAAACCTTTCCGCAAGCTGGAACTCCTCTCCCGCGTGCAGGCATTATTACGGCGCTATGCCTCTTCCCAGGAGAACGAAGAGCCGATTGTTTGCGGACCAATGTCATTGAACCCGCAGAACGGTCAGCTTGTTTACAAGGGCAATGAAATCAAGTTGACGAATACGGAACGGCGCATTCTCCAGCACCTCATGAGGAACTACGGGCACGTGGTTACCTATTCCAGCCTGGCGGAGGCGGTGTGGGGCGGGGACTATCCGGACGCGGCGAACAGCCTGAAGGTCTACATCCGGAGACTACGTGAAAAAATTGAAGACGCCCCCGGCGCCCCAAAGTTAATTCTGACAACCTCCGGCATCGGCTATTCGCTGGTGAAGATGGGCTGAACCAGGGTGGCATAAACCTAGCCGGTAGCCAGTATCCTTTTCTCCCTGTCAGAAACACCGTACCACCCTTCGTTCGCAATTCATCCTGTTATTGTTCATATTCGTAAAAACCGATATGCCCCGAACCAGTCGGGGCATATCAGCGAGCATTGGTACCAGAATCGCCAGAGCGCGAGCACGCTATCTAAAACCTTTTTGGTATTTCTTCTTCCTCCGTCCTTGTTGACTCTATAGTAAAGCCACATTCGTAAACAGCCAGTAAACAGTTATTAGCAGTATATAAACAAATGATAAATTGAACGGTTACTGTCACCCTGTCTTCGGCATCGCTCAGAGGTTGCCCTGGTTTACTGAGTCACCTGTGGAGAGCGGCGGTGACGAATCTCCCAGTCATGTTGACTTCAGGGTGAACCACGAGAGTGAAAACCTTTCCCCAACTTGTCATTCCAGACTCGCTCTGGAATCCAGTGTTTCTTTGCCTGGATACCAGCCTTCGCTGGTATGACAGAAGGCATTGGTTGATAATTTCATAGTAACATTGGGGGCAAGGCGCAAAGGGAGATAGAGTATCTTTAAATCTCAGAACGGTAGAGTAACGTTATAGCGCTTCCGTCTCTCTATCGATTCTTTCCGCCGCCTCGTTCAGCCGTTGTTCCCCGTCATAACCGTGCCAGTCTGCCACCAGCCTGCGCGCCAGTTGTGCCACCGGTGCCGCCCGCAAGCCGGATTTAACCTGGGTTAGAAACTGCACGTCCGTCAGTCCCGCCCGCCAGGTCAGCAGTGCCCGTAAAAGCTCATCCCGCACCTTTTTGTGGTCGAGGCTGGTATAAAGGTCCGTCCGTTCCAGCGGGTCCTTGAGCCTATCGAAGAGACGCCCGTTCCCTTCGTCGAAATAATACTCGAGCTTCCACCGCCGGCTCGCCAGCGCGCAGGAGGTGAAGAGTGTCCCCACCCCACACCGCCGTGGCGATTCTTTACCCTGCGCGAGCGGCGTGAACAGGTCGAAACCCTGCACCGGTTTGTATGAGGTACCCGCCGCGCCGAGCACGGTCGCCGTCAAATCGTTCCAGATGGCAAAGTCCTGTACCGCACCCTGAGACAGAGTCCCCGGCATACTCATCACCAGGGGTACCCGCCACGAGGCATCATAATAGGTGTGCTTGTTGTTAAAACCGTGGTCCCAGTACTGCTGGCCGTGGTCGGAGGTGAAAACGACCAGCGTCTCCTTACGCAGACCGGTTTTATCCAGGTAATCGAGCACTCTACCCACCTGCGCATCGCAATAAGCCGCCAGGCCGTAGTAATTACGGCGGATTTTATCGAGCATATCCAGATTCGCCGGGTCATAGACGTGGTATCTAATCTCATCCGCAAAGGCGGACATCTCCGGTGGCAGGTTTTCAATACGCGGCGGTCTCGTGAATGGCCCCAGTCCGAGCAATCGGTTAATCATCGGGGGCTGATTGTTTTCTTCACCACTTACGTAATTAATTTCGGGAAGGGGCAGGTTGTCATATAGGTTCGCCCATTTGCCGGGCGGGTCGATTGTTGCGTGCGGACTGAACATCGAGAAGATAGCGAAGAAGGGCATCCTGCTTTCACGGCGTACCTGCTCTAGAGATTCAATGGTACGGTCGGCAAGCCACGCTTCCATGTGAATGTCCTCGGGGATGGGGGTGGGGTGGCGGTGGTCGCGGGTGCGGTCATAGCCATGCTTTTTGAGATGCTCAGTGTAACCATCATTAAAAGGCAGGGGTTTTTCCACACTGAGGTGGCGGATATCGAAAGATGCCGGTATTTGCCCGAAGTGTGCCTTGCCCACCATGATATTCGTATAACCCTGTGCCTTCATCAGGTCGGGCAGGGTTGTTTGTCCTTCCCGGCGGTCGAAACCGTTTTCGATACAGCCGTGGACGGGCGTATGCAGACCGGTGAGAAAACTGCACCGCGCCGGCATGCAGACCGGTGACGATGTGTGCGCCTGGCGGAAATAGACACCCTCCCGCGCCAGCCGGTCGAGATTGGGTGAGACGGCACGCGGATTGCCCATAAAGGAGAGCGTGTCACAGCGCTGGGTATCGGTCATAATTACCAGGATATTGGGCTTCTCGGTAGACATCTTATGCCTCCGCCATTTGTTATCCACAAGATATACGAGTTCAAACCTCACGTCAAGGATAATCATTTCCACATCAGTTAATGTATTTTGAATCACCTGGTGAACAGAGGAAAACGAATAACAAATCCCCTTATCATTCCCGGCTGGAGCGATAGTGCAAATAGCTACGTCATTCCGACATAGCATAACCGGTTCAGACACAACGCCCCATCCCTTTTGAGGCTGTCTGAAAATGATTTTTGCTATTATAGAGCATTTTTCACATATGGATACCAGCCGGAGTTTACCCCGTTCACGGTGAACCCGTACCACGATACGGGGCTGGTATGACAATTTGTGGATGTTGGATTCCAGCTTTCGCTGGAATCCAACATCTCTGTTTGTCATTGTCGGGCTTGACCCGACAATCCAGGAAATTATCGGACAACCTCAGATTGTTAAGATTGCGTCCCTCTTAGACGCCTCGATGCAAGGTGAGCGGTCAGTTTGCTTATTGAACCCTCCACGACTGATATTTTCATCTTTCGTGGGTAGCGTCGCACGCTATGGGGAATTTTCTGGGTTTTTGACGTTTCCTCAGGGTTGACAGCCTCCGCGGTTGGTGTTACATTCGTCCTGTCATAACGACACGGGAGGTAGCTGATGCATATTGAAAAAGAAAAACTCATCGAGATGTACCGGACAATGGTCCGCATAAGGGAGTTCGAAGAACGGGTCTCCAAGGAGTTCGCCGCCGGAAATATCCCCGGCTTTGTTCATATCTACACCGGAGAGGAAGCGGTGGCGACTGGCGTCTGCGCCAATCTCCGCAAAGACGATTACATCACCAGCACCCACCGCGGTCACGGACACCTTATCGCCAAGGGCGGCAGGACCGACCTGATGATGGCGGAGCTTTACGGCCGGCGTACAGGCTATTGCCGCGGCAAAGGTGGCTCGATGCATATCGCCGATACGGAGCTGGGCATACTGGGCGCGAACGGGATTGTGGGCGGGGGCATAAACATCGCCGGGGGCGCGGCACTCTCCGCACAAATGCGCGGCACGAACCAGGCGGTGGTCTGTTTCCTCGGGGATGGCGCCAGCAACCGCGGCACCTTCCATGAAGGCGTGAATATGGCGGCATGCTGGAACCTGCCCGTGGTGTATGTTATCGAAAACAACCTCTATGCGGAAAAGACCCGGATTACCGATACCGCCAGGGTCACTAACCTGGCGGACAGGGCAACCGCCTATGGCATCCCCGATGTAACCGTGGACGGGAACGACGTGACCGCCGTTTATGAAGCCATTCATGAGGCAATATCCAGGGCGAGGCAGGGTAAAGGCCCTACCCTGGTGGAGTGTAAGACCTACCGCTGGCACGGTCATTTTGAGGGCGACCGCCAGACTTATAAGCCGAAGGAAGAGGCAGAGGCGTGGAAAAAGAAAGACCCGGTTCCGGCATTCCGCAAAAAGCTCATCGAGACGGGCGTATTCACACAAGCGGATGCAGAGAGAATCCACCAGATGATTGCAGATGAAATCGAGAACGCTGTGAAATTCGCGCGGGAAAGCCCGCTCCCCGCCCCGGAAGAAACCCTCGAGGATGTTTACGCGTAAAGGAGATAGACAGTGAAAGAACTGAGGTATAACCAGGCAATTAGCGAAGCCCTCGATGAGGAAATGGCGCGTGACCCATCCGTGTTTATCATGGGCGAGGACATCGGGGAGCACTGGGGTGGACCGTTCGGGCAGTTCCACGGGCTGGCGGAGAAATACGGCACCAAACGCATCCGCGAGACGCCTATCTCCGAGACGGCAATACTCGGTGGGGCAATCGGTGCGGCGGCAACCGGTTTACGCCCCATCGCGGCAATGATGTTCGTCGATTTCCTCGGTGTTTCCGGGGACGAACTGCTCAACCAGCTGCAGATGCGCTACATGTTCGGTGGGAAGATAAAACTGCCGCTGACGATTATTGCCGTCACCGGTGCCGGCGCTGCCGCCGCCGCTCAGCACTCCAAGAGTCTCTACGGCTGGCTGATGAATATCCAGAGTCTCAAGATTGTCGCACCGGCTACCCCTTACGATGCTAAAGGCCTGCTCAAGACGGCAATCAGGGATGACAATCCGGTGGCTTTCCTCACCCATAAAATGCTCGGAGGCATGAAGGGACAAATCCCGGAGGAAGAGTACACCATCCCGCTGGGGCAGGCAGACACCAAACGCGAAGGTAAAGACGTGACGGTGGTGGCTTTAGCCCTGATGGTACACCGCGCCCTGAACGCCGCGAAGAAACTGGAGGAGCAGGGAATCAGCATCGAGGTCATCGACCCCCGCACCGTCAAGCCGCTGGATAAAGAGACGATAATCCAATCAGTGAAAAAGACCGGAAGGCTGGTGATTATGGACGAGGAGCCGAAGACGGGAAGCTGGGCGGGGGAGGTGGCGGCAATTATTGCAGAAGAAGCTTTCGATTACTTGGACGCGCCTATCAAGCGGGTCTGTGCACCGGATACACCGATCCCGTTCAGCCCGGTGCTGGAAAAGTTCTGGATGCCTTCAGAAGAGGCATTGATTAAGGCAGTATTGGAGATAAAGAAACCGAAGGCATAAATTTCAACAAATACAAACGACTTAAACAATGTTGCGTGATAGCTGACAGGATTGCTTACACATTTGTCATTCTCCGCGAAGCCTGTCCCGTACTCCGATACGGGAGCGGAGAATCCACGTATCTCCTACCGCGTTGTCTGCCGGGCAAGCAGCAAGCAGTTGTAGGGTGGGTTAGTCATCCGATTTATCGGTGGCGTAACCCACCGAAAACGAAGCCTTACAGGTGGGTTTCCGCTGGTTATTCCAGCTCTTACCCACCCAAGTTCTTTATCCCTTCCCAGCGGGGAACGGAATTGACTTTCTTGAGGGGGCGCAACCCCTCAGACCCCTGCCATTCAACACAACTTTGTGCGTTCGTATTAGCGCAATTACTGTCCGACGCCAGCCGTTTTTACCTTCTTAACCGGACTCTTTGGCTTATTCCCTATGGCGTTGTTCTGCCTTGCCATTTCATCACTGGTTGCCTTCTCCAGCTTGCTGATGAGCGACGCAAACGTTTCGAGTTCATCATCCGTGAAAGCCGCGGTGAGTTTTTTGATGATTCCCACGCTGACCTTGAGCCCTTCGCCGAACCTGGCTTTCCCCTTAGCGGTCATAACCACACGCACGTTTCGCCGGTCGGGGATGTCCCGGAGCTTCTTCACCAACCCGTTTTTTTGCATCCGGTCGAGAATAGTACTCAACGTGTTAGGATTTCGGTCCAGCTGGTCTGAGAGCACGGTTGCGGTAGCGTTACACCCGGTCAACGCCATGGCAAGAAGGACCATGAACTGCTGGTAAGATATGCCTTTTTCTTCTGTGAGGGTGTCGTCAAAGTACTTGGATATCAGGTCGTTCGTGTGACGGAAGAGTATCCAGACTTTCTGGCGTGGTTCCTGTGGCAGTTTTTTTATTTCTTTCATGTTGCACCAGCCCGATATCGATTATTATCTCCGGTAGTTTAAAACCATTATACTATAATTACAATCTGGTGGCGGAAAACTGAGGGTGCGTAAAAAGAAGGAGCATCGATGACAAAGGAGATAGTGAAACAGCTCGACCGCATCTTTAAAGCGAGGTCGATGGCTGTTATCGGGGCATCTAATACCCCCGGCAAATGGGGTCACCGCATGATGCACAATCCCCTGACCACTGGTTATCGCGGCGCTATTTATCCCGTGAACCCGAACGAAAAACAAATCAGCGGCCTGCCGGCGTTCAAGAACGTGCGCGATATTCCCGGCGAAGTGGACTTAGCAGTTATCGTCGTCCCTGCCGCTTTAGCCCCACAAGCGATGGCAGATTGCGGCGTCAAAGGCATCAAGGGTGTGGTGATGATTACCGCCGGTTTCGCCGAGACGGGAGCGGAAGGTCAAGCGCTTCAGGATGAGGTGGTGAGAACCGCCCGGCAGGCGGGCATCAGGTTTGTCGGTCCCAATGGAATGGGCATCTATACGTCGGCTGTTAACCTGAGCCTGTGCTTCGATGTCGCCCCCCGCAGAGGGAAGATTGCATTCGTTTCCCAGAGCGGCACGTTTGGCGGCTTGCTGGCGCAAATTGCCGGCACCAAGGGATACGGGCTGAGTAAATTTATCAGCATCGGGAACCAGGCTGATTTAAAAGCAGGCGACTATCTTGAATACCTGGCGGAGGATGATGACACCGCCGCCATCGTGTTTTACATGGAGGGATTCAAAGACGGGCGCCACTTTTTTGAACTGGCGCGGGAAGTGATACGACACAAACCGATTATCATCTACAAAGCCGGCAAGACCGAAGCCGCGGTCCGCGCCACAATGTCTCACACCAGCTCCATCGCCGGGTCGGACGCTGTTTTTGAGGCGATGTGCAAACAGGTGGGTATCATCCGCGCTCCGGAGACTGTCCAGATTTTTGATATGGCTGAGGCACTGGTAAATATGCCCCTCCCGCGCGGTAACCGTGTCGGTATCATCGGTAGTGGGGGGCAGGGGGTGGTTGTCTCGGATACCTGCGAAATGCTGGGTCTCAAAGTACCGGCACTGGACGTGGAAACCAGGATGCAGTTAAAGAAAGGACTGCCTCCCCACGCGCCCGTGCCATCGAATCCGGTGGACTTTGCCGGCGGGAACCGCAGCGCACTGGATGAAGCTAAAGCCGCCGATTTCCTGGCACAGATAGATTACATCGATGGCGTCATCTGCAACCTGCCCAGTGTGCGCTACTCCGAGTATGTCACACCTGAGATTGCCCGGACTGCGATTCAGGGCGCCGAGATACTGGCGGCGATACCGAAAAAGTACGGCAAGCCGGTGGTGACTCTGCGGTGGCGGATGGGTGGCGGCGGAGATGTGGTGCAAAGCATCGTGAGGAATGCCGGTATACCCTCCTACGAGACCCCCGAGCAGTGTGCCCGGGCGATGTATGCGCTGGCAGAATACGGGAGGGTAAGGAGAATGTATGGGGAAGAAAACACTAATATCTAATATCTAATATCTAAGAAGACTATAGTTTGAGCCTTAAGATGCCTCTGGTGGGTTTCACCCACCCTTGTATGTTGCACCAGGTGGTATCATGGGATCTTGAGTGGTGCCGCAGACCGAACCACCCTGGGTCAGGAAGACCGATCTTGTAGCGTGGTCGCGGCACCCTTCAGAGAATGAGCCCGGACAG
>JAUYDN010000003.1 GCA_030691775.1 Dehalococcoidia bacterium | reverse complement strand
AGATACCCTGAGCACCTGTAAGATGAGATTGGTCTGTTCCCGTGTATATTCATCCAGCGTAAAGTATTTTCTCCAGTACCAGCGCCGGTTTACCCATGAATTCCCTATTACCACAAGGTTGTGTGCCACCATCTTCGTATTAACCGGGCGAAATGCTCCCTCCCGGATGCCCTTGAGCAACCGTTCCTCGAAGAAATCATTGACGCGCTGGGAGGCGTCCAGCATCATCTGCCGTTCTTTCTTCGCCAGGGTTACCATAACATGGTTCACGAAAACGTGCATATCGGCGAATTCCTCAAAACTTTCGAGGTAAATACGGATGGCTTCCTTGAACGCTTCTACTGCGGCAAGCTCCTTGACCTTATCCTGCATTTTTTTCAGGAATTCCTGCTGGTTGGTGACGGTGAAGTCCAGGATTATATAAAGGATGTCCTTCTTTGAGCCAAAGTAGTGGTAGTACGCGCCGGTGCTCTTTCCCATTGCCCGGGCAAGGTCGCGCATGCTCGTAGCGTCATACCCCATGGTGATAAATACCTTGCACGCCTGGCGGACGATTTCAGCCCGTTTTTCCTCCACCAGTGCCGGGTCGTTGCTGAAAGTGCGGATACCATCGATTATCGTTGCCACAATCATATCCCTTTAACAGTTATCGCCGGCAGTATACGTTACAATTGTTCGGTAGCTTACCACAGCCTGATAGGACTGTCAAGTTTCCACCGGGCTAAAAGGCATCCGCGAAACTAAAACATATGCAGGAAAAACCCCCTTCAGTCCCCCTTTAGGCGTTGCCTTAAAAGTCTCTATGAGGGGAGAAACGAACGAAGAATCGGTCAGGTCTAAAGAACCCGAAGGGCAGAGTTCCACGTGCTCTGCACGTGGGTGAATGTAATGGTGTAGTATTGGTACACGATAAAGTCATACAATACACTGCTTTAGGTCAAGCGAAGCTTGAGGTTTAAAGTACCACGAGCTTTGCTCGTGGGTATCTACCGCATAGGCACCATGAAACATAAAAACCTTTGCCTTCTTTGTCATTCCCGACCCCGCAACTAGTGCGGGGCAGGCTCTGATCGGGAATCCAGACGTATTCCTACACTTCTGGTTTCCAGCCTGCGCTGGAATGACATTATGCGGGTGGTTGTGATTATTTTCATGTTAACCACTTTTGGGGCAAAGCCTCCCCCTTTACGAAAGGGGGGAAATTGTCTCCCTTCGTAAAGAGCTTGCCCCGTATGAGCGACTTCATCGCCATCCCGATTCAGTCGGGACTTGATACGGGGGAGATTGTGAGTCCCGATTATCATACGGTTCCGATTCATTACGCTTATACGGAATCCCGTACGAAGTCGGGAAAGTCGAAAGGTTTATAGTTGTTTCGCGGGAAGCTCCGGGCTAAAACGGATATTGACCGAAGCCCCTTTTGTTGTATTGTGTTATAATCCGCTAAAGATATTTTATGGAGCTACAGGAGACAAAATGCCCCCAGGTAAGAAACCCGGAAACCGGCCGGTAGCATATACCATCAGTACCTGCCCTGCCTGCAACAGGTTGAAAAAGGACTGGACGGAGCAGGGAATCGATTTCGAGGAACGGCAGGTCGATAAAAAACAGACCTGGATGGACGAAGCCCGGCTGTACGGTGATACCGTGCCGCTTGTTGTCTACACGGATGGACGGGTGGAGACAGGTTACGCCAACATGATTGGTTGACATATCGGCTGAAGCGGCGTGCCCGCTAAAAAGCTCAGGTTAGATAAAGGAGGTAAGAACATGGCAAGTGTCGTCACCCAGGAACGGTTCTCTAAGGGTTTTACCTATCCGGAATACATCGCGCAAATAGCCGTCAACAAGGATATGTTCGAGAGATTTTATGCCTCCGCTCAACTGACTCCCGACGATACCGCTTTCTTCCGCCGGGCGGCTCCGGCCGGCGCAAAGAAAATGCTGGTATTGGGAGAGGACTGGTGCCCGGATGTTTACCGCGGTCTGCCGGTTTTCGTGCGTATTGCGGAAGCCGCCGGTTTAGAGCTGAGAATATTTCCGCGGGACAAGCACCCCGACATTATGAACGAATTTTTGAACCGGGGCGAGTTTATGTCCATACCCGTGGTGGTATTCTATACCGGTGACCTCAAATATCTCTGCCACTGGATAGAGCGTCCCGCGAGCGCTAGCACTGATAGAGCGCGTCTTGAGGAGACGGTGAAAAAAGAGATGCCCGGCGCCGGCGAACAGGAGTTGCGTACCGCCCTCCGACAACGTATGCAAGCATTACAACCCGCCTGGCAGAAAGAGACCGTACGCGAGTTAAGACAACTCCTGGCAGACAAATTGGGTATCAGGTAATACTCTAGTGTAATGTCTCCGAAATAACTTGACAATTACACGTGGGTTGCGTGGCGCCACATATGGAATATGAAAATGATGGTGGCAAAGCGGTGGGCAAGCAAGATGACCGCCAACTTGCACAAGGGAGTTGAGAGGGGCGTCAGCCCTTCTCAAAAGAGTTCTTCCCCTTCTCTGCGGAGAAGGGGCAAGGGGATGAGGCGCTGCGTAAGAACTGGCATCTGTATTTAGAATTGTAAAGCTGTTATTGAGACACTACGCTAGAGGTACAAGGCGTTGCCACATTTGCTCCTGTGGAGTATAATTCCCTCACAGTATCATATTATGTAGACAAGGAGAAATCATGGAGAATAGATTATACCGGAGCCGCACCGACCGGATGCTTTTCGGGGTCTGCGGCGGGCTGGCGAAATACTTCGGTATCGATTCCTCGCTAATGCGCATTATCGTGGTATTGCTGGCGCTGGCAAGTGGCATCGGCATCCTGGTCTATTTCATTATGGCATTTATCGTCCCGCTGGAAGGCACCACCAGGTCTGCTCCCCGAGATGTGGTAGCAGAGAATGTAGAGGAGATAAAGACGACCGCTACGGAGTTCGGGCAGACCGTCAAGGATACCTTTGCGGGGAAGAAGACGGAATCCGGGGATATGCAGCAAGTCCAGTCGAGGCGGCGCAATGCTTTCGGCGTTATTATTATTCTCGTCGGCGTTATTTTACTGCTGGCGACACTGGGGGTCTTCCACTGGGCGTTCTGGAGCGTACTCTGGCCAATCGTGCTCATTCTTATCGGGTTGGTGATTATTATCAGCGTATCCCGGAAAAGCTAAATGATAGAGAGAGAACCGCGGTCGAACGCAGGCGCCATTATCTGGGGCACATTCATACTTTTTTGCGGTGTAGTCCTGCTGTTACAGGTGGCAGGGGTTCTGCCGTGGGCGGTGTGGGGTACTCTCTGGAAGTTCTGGCCCGTCTTCGTGATTCTTTTTGGCATCAGCCTGCTCTTGAGGCAATTCAGCGGCTGGGTAATGTTCCTGGCGACCGCGGTGGTACTTGGAATATGCTTGCTGATTTCCGCCGCTCCGTATGGCATATCTACGGGTCGTGAAAGTAAGTCGGTGGTCTGGAACCAGCCAGCGGCAGAAATCGAAAGACTCAGGGTAAATGCTGATTTTAAAGGTATCGGTGTTTTAGTCTCGGGCTCGCCATTACAGAATGATATAGTGGCAATCAGCGCGCCGCGGTCATTCACACTGGAGGTCGGCACCATCGGATATACCTCCGATGGTAAGACCGGGGAGCTCACGATTCCGCTCGATTTCCAGGGAAAAAGTCTCCGGGGCTGGGAAATCAGTTTTTCGGAGAAAATCCCCCTTGATATCGATGTGGATGCGGAAATCAGCGAATTGAAACTGCTTCTGGCAGATACCAGGGTTTCCCGGATGAAGATTAAGTCCGCTCTGAGTAATTGCGTGCTGGAACTGCCATCTAAAGGAGACTATACCGTTGAAATCGACTCAGACCTGTCTAACATTGAAATTGTGCTCCCGGAAGATATGCCGGCGATGATTTCGGCGGATGTAAATCTGGGAATGCTGGACCTCGATAGGAGCCGGTTTAAAAAGCAAGGGGATAGCTATGTATCCCCCGATTATCTCACGGCTGGAGACCGCGTGAGGATAATAATATTGTGCGACCTCAGCCGGGTAAGGGTCAGGTAGCTGGAGTTACTTTCTCTTCCGCTTCACGAAGTTAAAGACGACCTTTTTACCGTTGACTTTGTCTTTCCTGTTCACATTCTCGATGAATGTCTTTGTGTCTGTGAGTTTTTTCGCGTTTGCCATTGAATAATCCCCTGTTCATTTCACTAAATTTAATCTTATCACAGGTTTGGCTGGGTTGACCACCCGGATAGGCACTTCATATTATACGCATAAACCTATTGACAAAACTGGTCACATATCATATATTGATTGGCGAGTTCCCGTCCGATTGTCGAGCACGAAGGGCGTTCGCCGAAGAAAACGCAGTCCGCAACCGGGACGAGGACGGTAATTGGTTTTACAACAGCACCGCTAAAACGTCAGCCCGGTATCCTGCGGGTACATTTCCAGCAAGGGATTAACGGCACATTGCGGAACAGATTGAATAAGCGGGGACTCTGCTGGGGAGAACCGGAGTGCCGGAGATGGAGAGACGTCACTCTCCGCTTATAGCGAGTGCCACTACCCCTGCCGCGCCGGGGGTCCGGCGGCAATCGGGCTAAGCAAAAGGGTCCTCTCCCCGGGAAGAGAGCCGTTTCCTGAAACGATAAAAATGGAGTGCCAGTATGCGTAATTACATTATCAGGAGAATATTGCTAATCATCCCCACCCTTTTTCTGGTTAGTCTGGTAGTTTTCCTCTCGGTACGCTTGATTCCCGGCAAGGTCGTTGAGCTGATGGCGATGGAGCATCCCACCGGCGCCGCCGGTAACCAGATCGATGTGGAAGCCATTAAGGCGTTGCTGGGCCTGGACAAACCATTGCTTACTCAGTACGGGAAATGGCTAAACGATATCTTCCATGGACAGTTCGGGAAGTCGCTCTGGACCAACCGCCAGCTCGCTGACGAAATCTCCCTGCGTCTGCCAATCACCTTTGAACTGGGTTTGCTCGCATTTATTGTTGCCCAGATTATCGCCATACCTATCGGGCTGTACTCCGCCATACGGCAGGATACCGCCGGCGACTTCATTGGCAGGAGCTTCGCCATAATCTCACTATCGGTGCCGGGCTTCTGGTTGGGGACGATGGTGATGGTGTTCCCTTCAATCTGGTGGCGGTGGTCTCCGCCGATGAAATACACCCCCTTCGCTACCGACCCATTGCTCAATCTCCAGCAGTTTATCATTCCCGCTCTCCTGATGGGACTGGGCATGTCCGGGACGACGATGCGCATGCTTCGCACCACGATGCTGGAAGTACTTCGGCAGGACTATGTGCGGACGGCGTGGTCGAAAGGGTTACGGGAGCGTGTGGTGGTAATGAGGCACGGATTGAGGAATGCCCTGATTCCCGTGGTCACCCTTATCTCCGGGCAGATACCGGTGATGATTGGCGGGGCAGTCATCATGGAGCAGATATTCTCACTGCCGGGTATGGGCAGGCTTTTCCTTGATTCAATGAACCGGCGGGATTATCCCTTCGTGAGTGGAATTAACGTCTTCCTGGCGGCAGCCGGTATGATTATCATCCTCATCACTGATATGAGCTATGCTTACCTCGACCCAAGGATTCGATATAAGTAGGGAGTGCAAAAGTGGCTGAAGCAATTGTAAGACCTGTGGCACAAGCCCGGCGGAGCCGTTCCCAGGTAACCATTTTTCTACGACGGCTGGTGCGAGAAAAACCCCTGGGTCTCATCGGTGGTGTCATTGTCCTGGCAATGTTATTGGTGGCGCTTCTGGCGAACGTATTAGCCCCGTTCCCGTACGATGAAATCCACACTATCGATAAACTCAAGCCGCCATCGACAACCTATTTTCTGGGCACGGATAATGTGGGGCGGGACCTGTTCAGCCGGATTATTTTTGGCGCGCGCATCTCTATCTATGTGGGGCTTGGCGCCAGCGCCATCAATGTGTTGATTTCCACTGTCGTTGGTCTGCTATCAGGTTATTTCGGCGGTAAAATCGATATCATCGTCCAGAGGTTCGTGGATGCCCTGCTCACTTTCCCGATGCTCATTATCGTCATCACCCTGATGAACCTGTTCGGCTCCGGGGTGGGACAGGTTGTCATCGTGCTCGGTATCTGGGGCGGCATCGGCTGGATACGCGTGGTGAGGAGCGCCGTTATCGCTATCCGGCAGAATGTGTATATCGAGGCGGCGCGGGCAATCGGTTGCTCCACGGGGAAAATGGTGTTCCGCCACATCCTGCCCAACATCACACCCGTGATGATTGTCATTTTCAGCGTCGCCATGGCAGGGAACATTCTCGGCGAAGCCAGCTTGAGCTTCCTTGGTTTCGGTATTCCCCCGCCCTTCCCCAGCTGGGGCGGTATGCTCAGCACGGACGGGCGTTCTTATATGTATGAAGCGCCATGGCTGGCAATCTGGCCTGGAGTGGCACTCAGTGTCACCGTTTACGGTATCAATATGTGGGGCGATGCCGTCAGAGACCTGCTGGACCCGCGTCTCAGAGGTGGCGTGGGAAGGTACGGCGGCGTTGGTGGCAAAAAGGTCAAAAAAACCAGAAAAAAGTAGTGGACCTGAATCCCGTAAGTTCTTGATGGGGTAACTTTAAGACGTGAGGAAAGTATCTTCCGGGATAACCGAATAATAATTCAGGAGGGGTAATGATTAGAAGAACCCCGACTGGATACTCCTGACCGCCGTAAGTGTTGTGGCGCTGATTTTGTCCTCATCGTGTCAGCCGGCGGCTCGGGTACCCACCGAAGGGTCTGACCTGGGAAATCTCCTTACCGATACCGTTTGCTTACACGTTCTGGGTGCCCTGTCTGAAAGGGTATAGCGGTGAAGCAGGCGTGGGACCTGACCCGCCGGAGTTCGGTGGCGTGGCGCGGTACGTATGGATTGACCGCGCCCTCAAGACCCGGATGACGGGCATCAAAGAATAGACCTGTAGAACAAGGTGTAACAAGGCAAGCCGGGGGTGGGGAAGCCTGCCCCCGGCTTTTTTGTAAATGCATTTACAAAACCCCATGGCATTGTTTCCACCAAGCCGCTGTTTGTCAGTGAAGAAATAAATAGTTAGAATTAATACTAATGTAGTGTCTCCGAAATAACTTGACAATTACACATGGAGTGTGGTGCCGCGGACGAAATATGAAAATGATGGTTGCAAAGGGTGGGAAAGCAAGATGACTGCCAACTTGCACAAGGGAGTTGAGAGGGGCGTCAGCCCCTCTCAAAATAGTTCTTCCCCTTCTCTGCGGAGGCTGTTAAAGAAATTTCTTGATACGGGTTTTCATGATTTACTATTCTTTAATGACCCCCTGTCATTCCGTACTTGATACGGAATACATGAAACACCAGTGAAAAATAATTGGCAGTCGATACTGGATTCCAGCCTTCGCTGGAATGACAAAGGTATTAGCCGCAGAGCAATTATCATAAACCCAAACAAAAATAGCCTCATTTTTTAACAGCCTCCTGCGGAGAAGGGGCAAGGCTTGCCCTGAGCTTGCCGAATGGGGGATGAGGCGCTGTGAAAGAACTGGCATCTTTTACCTGTACTTGGCCAGGTACAAGTATTCAGAATTGTAAAGCTGTTATTGAGACACTCCACTAACGCAGTCTGTGGACCTGCTGACCTGAATCCGGTATGAAAGAAAAAATAGCCTCTAACCCGGTAGTCTGGGGTTGCCTGATTTTTATCGCGGGAGCGGCACTCGCATCTTACACAGGCAACCGCGTTATCGCCTATCTGACAGCCAACCCCCAGCTCACCCTCCCCGAGGTACGGACGCAAACACCCGTCATTTATTTCTTTATCGCTGTTATCGTGGTGGGGCTAATACTGTTCCTGATTCCCATCGCCAGGCTCAAGCTTGTTTTCCGCATTCTGTTTTCGGTTTTGTGGGCGTGGGGTCTGTTCGTTACCCTGGTCCTGGCACTCCCGAGTGCTATAACAGCGGTGGTGATTGCAATTGCCGGAGGTTTGTTCTGGTTCATCAGCCCGCGGGTATGGTTGCACAACCTGTTATTGCTGATTGCGCTGGCGAGCGTCGGGGCGGTATTCGGGACGATGCTTTCTCCGTGGCAAATTATGATTCTGCTGGGAGTGGTCTCGGTCTACGATGTGGTTGCCGTCCGCTTCGGCTACATGATGTGGATGGCAAAAAAGCTCTCGGATACCGACTCCTTGCCGGCGTTCATCATTCACAAATCCGGGTCCGGTTGGAATCTGAATCTCAAACACAAAGACGCAAGGAAAATGATAGCAGGCGAGGCCGGGGAGAGGGAGTTTTCGATTCTCGGCGGCGGCGATATCGGCTTCCCGCTGATATTGATGGTCTCGGTGCTAGACGAGTCCGGATTTGCCGGCTCGTTGATTGTGGCGGCGTTTGCGCTGGCTGGACTTATCGGCGCATATGCTATTCAGCGTCTCTTTTTGAAAGGCAAACCGATGCCCGCTCTGCCGCCGATTGCGCTGGCTTCGCTTATGGGATTGCTGGTTGTGAAATTTGTGATGAGCCAGGCTTAAGCGGGGTGTTCATCCATTCTCCACCCGTGCCCGGGTAGTTGCTTGCCATCCACGTAAACCGCCCTGCCATCAACCTCCACCCTCCCCCTCCCGAGCAGGTCGTGCACCGCAAAGGGGTAGATTACCCAATCACCGGCAACTTTTAGAGCGTCCTGCAAACCGGTGCAGATGCGTTCCATCACCTGCAATAGCTTCCCCCCGGCCCCCTGCTTGAATTCATCATAGGTAGTGATGCCGCGCAACCGGGCGTAACTGCTCACCCGGAGAAGTCCGTCCACCAGCCCCGATGTTCCTTTTGACTCCAACTCCTTAAGTGTTTGTACGATATTCAGAGGGCGCGACTGCACCAGTACGGGTCCGGTATCTTCTCCCTTATCCACGATGAAGAGCGTCGACCTGACGGCTTCATCACCGGCGAGGATAGCTTTGGCAGATGGCACCCAGTGTAGACCGACGTAACCTTTGGTGGTGTCTCCCGGATGCACATTCAGAATGCGCGGGTAATATCTGTCCACCATCCAGTCCGTGGTCCACTGGTCGTAGCCAGCAAGGCATATCAAATCGGGTTGTTTTTTTATCCGGTCTTCCACCAGGTTGAAGATGTCCTGTTCGTACCGGATTCTTTCCGGAGCATTGCGGGGCACGTTCCCGGCGCCGTACTTTTTCCTGGCTTCCCTTAGATAAGGAATATGACTGAGTACTATGAGTTCGTGACCGTTTTCCCGGGCAATGGCGGCGCCGCCACACTCCGGTCTATTGGTGAAGACAACATAGTTGTGGTTGGGGTTCTTTTTCACAATCTCGCGGTAGTTGGTGCCGGAGCCGGATACCACGCAGAGGATGGTCATGCGCGGTCCAGACACGACGCGGTCATAAATGAGGTGTTTCACACGACAATAATAGCACACAAGAGGACAATTATTGTAAGTGTTTAACAATGGGAGAAGATAATAAACTGAGAAGTGTTACTAATGGTCTTATAATAGTACGTATTATCCCCCTTTGAAAAGGGGGATACAGGGGGTTTTGAAATCCCTCTCAATCTCCCTTTGCGAAAGGGAGAGGTTCAGGTTTTCGGAGTCCATCTTATTATGAGACTCTCAGTA
>JAUYDN010000251.1 GCA_030691775.1 Dehalococcoidia bacterium | reverse complement strand
GTAGAGCAATTCCCGCCACGGAGCCGATGAGAACGTTTTTACGGATGGGGATGGTTGGGTGGGCGGGGGCGGTCAGTTGATTTTCCACGTCAACACCCGCTCCGGCACACCCGCAATGTCACGCAGACGGAGTTCGTAGACTCCGTCTTTCCCCTGTACCAGTGATTCGGGTGTGGAAAAAACGAGCTGTCCCGAACGGTGATGTCCGCCTGCGGGTGCAATCCAGGAAAGCGGTGAGAGCTGTTTACCTTCAGCATCGGTCAGAGTGGCGAGTACTTTAAGGTCATAACCATCGAGGTCAACGGAATGAGTATCCATCACCACGCTGAAACTAAGTTTGCCGGCTTTCACACCTTCCCAGGTCACCACTACCGTAACCGCACCTTCTGCATTCGATTGAACGGGATTGGCGATTGGCGGTGTTGTGCCTGCCTCCGACGTGTTATTTTTCGCGGATGCAAACCTGCTCGAGCATCCGGAAAAAAAGATTGGTAAAACGAAAATCGTGGCAAGCGCTAACAGGAACGCAAAAAGTATTTTTTTCCTCATAATTTCATCGTACGGCGTGGGATTAAGAACCGAATTAAAGACAGATTAAGAAACCGTGAGAAAAGGAGGGTTGGTTTTCAGTCGTTGGATTGAACTAAAGCTAATTGCTAGTGACTGAAAGCTGACTGCCCGGTGGTTTGACGGATGCGGTGAGTTCAAACTATCATTATAGAAAGATGCGTATTTTAGTTGTCGACGATGACCCGGAAATCCTGAGCCTGTTACGGCGTGGTTTAGCATACGAAGGCTATACCGTGGAAACTGCCGCCGATGGCGAGAGCGCCCTGGTTAAAGCCCGCGAGCAGGAACCCGACCTGGTGATACTCGATATCATGTTACCCGGGATTGACGGTATCGAGGTTAGCCGGCGGCTTCGTGCCGCAAGCAATGTACCCATTCTTCTGCTCACTGCAAAAGGTACCGTGGCGGATAAAGTCACAGGCCTGGAGAGCGGCGCCGATGATTACCTGGTGAAGCCTTTCGCGTTCGACGAGCTGTTAGCCCGTGTCAAAGCATTGCTGAGGCGCCGCGAACCGCGTGAAGGCGAGGTACTCCGTTTCGCTGACCTGACACTCAACACGGGCACCCACGAAGTTAGACGTGGCAACGAACTTATCCCGCTGACCGCCCAGGAGTTCAGTCTGCTGGAACTCTTTATACGGAATCCCAGGCAGGTACTGACCCGGGAACGGATATACGAA
The DNA here is from genome assembly GCA_030691775.1 of Dehalococcoidia bacterium. GTDB lineage: Bacteria > Chloroflexota > Dehalococcoidia > Dehalococcoidales > Fen-1064 > JAURWL01. Next base: position 6,288 of record JAUYDN010000251.1, on the reverse strand, counting down.
CGGGTCTGGGGATACGATTTCGCAGGCGAATCAAACGTTATCGAAGTCTACATCCGCTACCTGCGCACCAAGCTCGAGGCAGGGGACCGTCCGCGTCTGATTCACACGGTGCGCGGCGTGGGCTACGCTCTCAAGGAACCGGTGGATGACAATTAGATGGCGACTGACTCTCTGGTTTTCTCTTATTCTCACAGCGATACTGGTAGTCTCCGGAGTGCTCCTCTATAGCCTCCTGGACCGCTTCCTCATTTCCTCTATCGATAGTAATCTTCAGGCAGTCTCCGCGCAGATACACGGCGTTATCAACCCGATGACGATTACAGACCCCTCCAATTACAGCGTTATCCACTCCAGGTTACCTCCCATCAATGAGTTTTCATTACCCGGGACTTATATCCAGTTCGTCGACGCCGATGGCGTGGTGGTGGTGAAATCGAATAACCTCCTCCTCGAAGAGCTGCCGGTGAATCCGGCGTTGATAGAAAAAGGGCTACAGGGAAATATTGCCGTCGATACCGTCACCGCGAGCAATGGCGTCCATGTGAGAATCATGGTCTCACCGTTGTACCTGAAAGACCAGACCCTGGTCGTTGAGGTAGGGCAATCACTCAAACCGGCCGAGACGGTGATGGGCACACTGGCAGCGGCGCTCCTGGCTGGCGCCGTCATTGCGCTGGCTTTGTCCGTGATTTCCGGCGCTGTGCTTGTCCGCCGCACGCTGGCACCTGTAGAACGGATTACACGCACGGCAAGCAGTATCACTGAGAGCGCAGACCTCTCCAGGCGGGTCGATTATACCGGTGCCCGGGATGAAATCGGCCGCCTGGCGACTACCTTCGACCAGCTTATCGAGCAGTTGGACCGGGCTTTCGCTTCACAAAAGCATTTCGTCGCCGATGCTTCCCACGAGTTGAGAACACCGCTGACAGTCATACGCGGCAACATCGACCTGTTGAAGCGCCCCAACCTGACTGAAAAAGACCGCCAGGAAAGCCTGCGCGCTATCGAATCCGAAGCGCGGCGGATGTCTGGTATCGTCTCCGAACTCCTCCTGCTGGCGGAACTGGAATCACACAGAACGGAAGCTAAAGAACCGGTTTCTTTAGCAAGGCTGGTGCAGGAAGAGTCCAGAAGGGCGCAACAGCTGGCGGGAAAAAGAAAGATATCCATCGGGAGGGTTGAAGAAATCTCGCTCCCGGGTGATGCCGACCGGTTAAAGCAATTGCTGAGTAACCTGGTGGATAATGCCGTCCAGTACACCGGGGAAAACGGTACGATTGCGCTTTCCCTTTACCGTGATAGTGAATATGCCTATCTGGAAGTGACGGACACGGGAATCGGCATCGCCGCAGAGCATATACCGCACATCTTCGAGCGGTTCTACCGCGTGGACAAGGCGCGTTCGCGGGCTGGCGGCGGCACCGGCTTGGGACTTGCCATCGTAAAGGAAATTGCCCAACGGCATAACGGCGGCGTGACAGTCCGCAGTGAACCCGGTAAGGGAAGTACCTTTACCGTCTATTTCAAAATTTAATCCGCAGTTAAGCTGTATTTAAGCCCTGTTTAAGGCTAGCCTGTCAGAATATAAACTGGGGGTAAAGTCCATCCATGCGGTTTTTCTGGCAGGCACCAGGACGCGTTCATCCGGTAAGAGTTTTAGTATTATCCGGCATACTTTTGCTGTTGCTGGCAAGCCTGTTATGGCCGTTATTTTCCCGGACCGGAGAAACAATGCCAGTGATGGGAAATAGTACCACTGCCGCGGCTGACCTGGGTATCACGTACCAGCCTGTCACCGAGCGCACTGCCGCCTACTACGAGTTCGGTATCCAATCCGGGGCACTGGTTACGGAGGTAGTCCCCGGCGGGCTGGCAGACTATGCCGGTATGAAAACCGGTGATATTATAACTAAATACAACGATAGCCCGGTAACACAGGAAAAAACCCTTCTTGCCATTATGCGGGACTGTCCCCGGGGTAACAAAATAAAGATGCAGATATTCCGGGGTGGCACTCCGATGACAATCGAGACCGTACACTGGAAGTAGGGACACGGCACGCCAGTAGGGACACGGCACGCCAGTAGGGACACGGCACGCCGTGTCAGAGCTATAAAAATTTGCATTGGTTTCGGTGTGTCCGGTACAGGTAGAAACAAAAGGGCGCAGTGTAAGATTTACGATTTCTGGAGATAGAGGGGGGGAGCGGCTTGCCGCTCCCCCCCTCGTTTCACATCCTGTGACCGCCGTGCCCGGCAGTGCTTTTCCCGCCGCCCGTAAATTTCTCCGGGTTGGCATCGAAAGTCTTCTTACAGCCGGGGTTGCAGAAGTAGTACGTGTTACCCTTGTAATCTGACTTCGCTGGCGCTGTCTTTTCATTGACAGTCATCCCGCAAACCGGGTCTTTTGCCATTTTGTCTCCTTTCAGCCGTGCTTTCAATAATGGTCGCTGTTAATGTCATGCCTGCCTGTACCTGTTTGAGTCAGAGTAATATCTGCTTCCAATCCCTCCTTTCCTTATTCCCGGGAAGATAACCGGGCTTCTTTGTATTTCTCCGGCGATTTCTCGAACTCTCTGCGGCATTCAGCGGAGCAGAAATAGTAACGCTCCTTCTCGTAGTCCACAACCTGCAGGGTTTTATCCTTTTCCACCACCATCAGGCACACGGGGTCAACCGTCATACCTTCTGCGAATCTAAGGCGGAGCCGTCCGTCTTCCAGCCAGAGCACCCGGTCAACCAGGTAGCGTATGCGCATATCGTGACTGACAACAACAACCGTTTTACCCTTTTGCCGGGATACATTCTGTAATAGCTCCATAACGGCGCGGCCGTTCTGAGAATCCAGGTTAGCGGTGGGTTCATCAGCCAGTAAAACGGGTGGGTCGTTCACGAGCGCCCTGGCGATTGCCACCCGCTGTTGCTCTCCGCCGCTTAATTGGGCAGGTTTCTGGTGAAGCCTGGCACCCAGACCCAGTTGTGCCAGCATGTCAGCCGCGCTTTTTCTGGAAGCTTTTCCGTTATGTCCCGAAAGGCTCATGACAAGTTCCACGTTCTGTAGCGCGGTTAGCGCGGCAAGCAGATTGGGGGTCTGGAACACGAATCCAAAATTCTTCAAGCGAATCCGGGGAAGCTCTTTTTCCGGTAAAGCCGTGATGTTTTCCCCGGCAATAAACACCTCGCCAGAGGTCGGTCTCAGAAGCCCCCCGACCATCTGCAATAAGGTCGTTTTTCCCGAACCGGAAGGTCCCATGATGGCGACCATCTCACCTTTACAGACATGCAGTGAGACATCATTAACGGCTTTAACGGCGACATGCCCCTCACCGTATACTTTTTTCAGGTGTTGCAGGTCAATCAATACTTCATTATTAGAGCCAGTCCGCACCATATTCACTTCCCCTTAAAGACAATCGCCGGGTCAATCCGGGATAACCTTCTTAATGGAATAAAAGATGCAATGATGCCAGTGGCAATAAACAGGACCAATGACCACAGTACCATTGGAACCGTGATTTCGACCACAAACTCCGGGACAAGGTACCGTATTAAGGCGATAAGCGGAGGCGAAACGACTGCTCCAGCCGCAAAGCCGAGCACGGCAACTGCCAGAGCCTGGAACAACACGATGCGGTACAGGTAACCGTCGGTAGAGCCCAGTGCTCTCAATACGCCGTACTCCTGGCTCTTTTCCACGGTCATCGTATAGACGAGTAGGCCGACAACCAGTATTCCCACCAGGACCCCTACAGCACTGATAACCATTACGATGGGTAGGAAGCCGCCAACCGTTTCATTCTTTGCATCCTGGGCGCTTTCATCAGCCGTGGCGACAGAAACATCGGGCAATGCGCTCGTGATGCTGGCTTTAACACTGGCGATATCCGCAGATGGGGCGGTCTTTACCAGAAAGAAATTCGTCAGACCGGATGGCAGGAAACTGCGGGCATCATCGGCGGTCACAAAGACCAGATAAGATATCATATTGAAGGTTTCGTCCGAAAGGCCGATGATTTTGAACTGCTTACCTTCCAGCGCCAGAGTACCACCAATCCGCAATGCATATTTTCTCGCCAGGACCCTATCGATAACTATTTCACCATTGGCAGGTCTTGCTGAGCCTCCAACCATTTTCCAGGGACCACCTAATCCGGTAATGGTATCGAAGCCATTGATGTTGATAAGCACTTTTTCACCGTTCAGGGTGGTGGCTACTGGCCGCCTGATGAGTGCCGCTACCTTGTTAACATCCGGGATTTGCCGGAGGCGTTCCCCTATCCCGGTATTCAATAGTGAGGGGCTATGCAGGGAACCCGAGGAGCCTCTGGAAGTCACCCATAAATCAGCCCCGGACTTGGTGGTCATATTCTCGACAACAGTGATGATGCCGTTATACAAGCCCAGCGTGGCAAAGATGAGAAAAACGGAGAGCACCACGCCGCTAATACTCAAAGCTACCTTTGATTTCTCGTGCAACAGGTTCTGTCTTGCTACCGATACCATTTCAATCCCTACCCGTTATCTACCGAAACCGGATGGTCGAGTTCGTTCAACGCCTTAACACCAGAGCCGGTTAACAACAATGACCGCCGTGGTTGTGTCCGCCGGCATTTTGTCCGCCGCCTGTGTATTTCTCCGGGTTCGCATCGAAAGTCTTCTTACAGCCAGCGTTGCAGAAATAGTACGTGTTGCCCCCGAACTCGGATTTAGCGGGCGCGGAGTCTATGTTTACCTTCATTCCGCATACCGGGTCTTTTGCGGTCTGCTCTTTGACCGCGGTGTGCCCGTGCCCCGTCGATTCTCTGCTTTTAGTACCCCCAAAAAGTCTGCTGATGAAACCCATTTTGTTACCTCCTGTTAAGATTTTTATACACTCTTAATTATTCGACGCCAGATTAGAAATCCGTTCCCCAGGGCCAGATTCCGACCCGCCGGTTGAAGCCATCCCCACCCCAGGGCCATTCGTTTTCCTTTACTTTACGCGGGTCATCCGGGTGCCTGCCGAATTCCTGCCCGTGCCCTGGGATATACCAGGTACGCGGCTGGGTGCCCAGTTGCTCCTTATAACGGTAGGCATTATTCTCATCAAGAAATTTTGATAGCACCACTACCTCTGCGCCATTAGTAGCTATGTCTTCATTAAGGTCACCGAAATAGAGCGCCTTCATCGGGCAGGCAGTTACGCAGGCTGGAAGCATGCCATTCTCATATAAATGGGGGCAGAACTCGCACTTGATGACCGTTCCTTTTATTGCAGGCCAAGGTGCTTTCGGGGTGTATTTTTTGAAATAAGCCTCAGGCGGCAGTTCTGGCTCGCCCCAGTTAAAGAAGCGCCGTTGGTAAGGACATGCCGCCATGCAAAACCGGCAGCCGATACAACGATAGGCGTCAATGAGCACAATACCGTCTTCATTGTGATAGGTCGCTCCGACCGGACAGACATTGACGCAGGGTGCGTTCTCGCACTGGTAGCAGAGGGCAGGCAGAAAGTTACTACCTCCGCCGGGTAGTTTCTGCTGGAATATTTCTATCCATTTCTCACCTTTGGGGATGTAGTGCACCTGGATACATGCCTGCAGGCAGTACGGTGAGGCGTCGAGGGTAACACAACCCTCACACTTTCTCAGGTCGATAACAAAAGCCCAGGCACGCTGTTTGTTCTTAGGGTGTACAGCTTCGTTATTCGCCGCAAAAACCCGGCTCACCCCCCAAACCGGCAACCCCGAGGCCGCTACGAGACCCAGTCCAATAGCCGATTTCTTCACGAAGTCTCGTCTGGTGACGCCAGTATGTTTTGCCATAATTTCTCCTCCGCCTTCGGTACCAGAAGGTGATAAGCAGATTATCCCCGAGTAAGCCCTGGTAAAGAGTTAACCAGTTTACATCATGTGGCCAGTGTGTCCAGGCATCTCATGCCTCTGACCGCCTGTAAATTTCTCCGGGTTGGCATCGAAGGTTTTCTTACAGCCAGCGTTGCAGAAATAGTAAGTCTTGCCCCCGAACTCGGATTTAGCGGGCGCGGAGTCTATGTTTACCTTCATCCCGCATACCGGGTCTTTTGCGGTTTGCTCTTTGACCGCGGTGTGCCCGTGCCCCATCGATTCTCTGCTTTTAGTACCCCCAAAAAGTCTGCTGATGAATCCCATTGTTGTTACCTCCTGTACCTTTATTTTTTACTACCATGAGCTTTACGTAGGGTGGGTGAAACCCACCAGAATTACCTGGCACGTGTTCATCGGTGGGTTACGCCCCGACTCCGTCGAGGCTAACCCACCCTACAAGTCCTCCT
>JAUYDN010000140.1 GCA_030691775.1 Dehalococcoidia bacterium | reverse complement strand
GTATAATCTAAAAAGACTGCATTCGGCACTGGGATATCTGCCACCTGTGGAATTTGAAGCCCCGGTGCTAAGTCATTGGAACAGGGAATGACCTGCCAACTCTCCTAACCTCTTCTGTCCAACCACAGGGGTGCAGCCCATTTTCTTTCTGCTAGCAGTTGTTTTTATATTTACTATAAGATTGGAAGCATGGGCTTGGTTGGCAATTGGAGTTTTTGCAGTAGCTATTTTGCCACCTCTTATAATGTTTGTCTTCTATAATCTAATTGCGAAGGCAATATGGAGGAGGAAATAGCAATGAGTAATCCAACACAGCAAGAAATACTTCATGCAATAGACCAAGGTATAAGGAACGCCCAAAGGGACTATTTGAAAGCATTCCAGAGTGATATTGCATCTAGATATGCTCCCGAATATTTAATGACTATGAATATATTTCAATCACTATTCGAACTTGTTGATGGATATGGTCTTGCGCTAGAAGTCCCGGTTTATGACATTGAAGGCTCGTCATATACTAAGTTCCGCGGGAGGAAGCCCGGAGCAGTACGTCTTGATGGTAAATGCGATTTGGTTCTTTTTAACTCTGAGGATAAATCAAGAGTCGTAATTGAAATCAAGAAAGACCCATGGGCTTATCATGAAGATATGATTAGGCTGATACCTCTACTCAAGCTGGGTATTGAATTCTCTGTTTTTGCATCGTGCCTGTTCAAAAAAACAGAAGGGGAGCTTATAGAAGAAACCCAGTGTTTATTGGATACTATTAAAAATAACTACGTAAAGTCAGGAGTTACTCTCTCCATAGAATTAGAACCTAGCGCCAGAGAGCCTTTGTACTTTGAAGGTGACAACGAGGAATGGGTGTGGTGTCCTGTTATTATCAAGCTACAAAAAATCGCGAGTGATTAATGATTCGTGGATAAGGAGAAGCTCAACTCAAACGTCTTGGTTCTGCGTATTGTACAGTACCGCCCACCATAAAGACTACTGGACACATTTTAGCAGTAGAGCGTGGCACAAAGAGGTTGTGAACTGAAAACTATTTGCTGTTAACCGTATACTGAATGCTGATTGCTGAAAGCTGATAGCCTTTTGTGTTAAGATTCCAGCCTGCGCTGGAACAAGGTTTAGTATTTAGAGTTTTTTGTAGTAATCAATCACCTTACGCGCCGCCCGTGCTGCCCGCTCGATGGTAGGGTAAATGGGCAGACCGCCCTTGAGCAGGATACTTCGCGCTTCGGCGAGCGCCTTCCAGTGGAAATCGTCGTACTGTTCTGCAGTAACCCCCCGCTCCCCCACCGCTACCAGGAACGGCTTGGTATATCTCTCTTTCACGGACAGGTAAGCCTGCGCCCCGGCGGGCACGGAGAGTCTGAACCGCTCATCGGTTGATAGCGTCATCATTACCCAATCATTGATGGTCGCTATCAGCAGGTCGAAATCCGGGTGCTTCGCCATCAGGTGCATCATATCCATATCGGTCATGCCCGACCCGCCGATGATGGAACTATCCACCGGGTTGCCCACCCAGTCCCAGATACTAACACCACGCGCTTTCATTTCGTCACGCATGTCCTGCGGCAAAGGGATGACTTCAAGACCGGCTTCTTCACAGGACTCGGCGGCGATAACACTGGGACCACCCCCGCCCGCGAACACGCCCACACGGTTGCCGCGCAAGGGTGGCAGGAAATAAAAAGAGACAGCCAGGTCAATCAGCTCATCGAAATCGCGGGCGGAGACAGCACCCGCCTGTTTAATTGCCGCTTCCCAGGCGCTGAAAGAGCCTGCCAGCGATGCCGTATGTGAAGATGTCATGCGGGCGCCGGACTTACCTCGCCCACCTTTGATGACGATAACTGGCTTGACGGCAGTGGCGCGCTTGAGAGTCTCAAAATACCGGCGCCCGTCCTTCACGCCCTCTATATACTGGACGATAACTTTCGTCTCGTCGTCCTGGACAAAATAGTCGAGATAATCGCACTCGTTGAAATCGAGGGCATTGCCGTAGCTGATAACCTTGCTGAAGCGCACGCCCCGCAGTCCTGCCAGGAGTACAAATCCGGAAGCACCGCCACCGGTCTGAGAAGACATCCCCAGGAACCCGGGCTCTTTGGGGAGATTATAACCGAAAGAAAGTCCGACCTTCGGGTGATAGACGCCCATGCAGTTGGGACCGATGATGCGGATGCCCTTACTCCGCGCCAGTCTCAGGATTTCCTGCTCCATATCAGCCGCATCTTTGTGACCGGTCTCGCTGAAACGGGCGGTGTAAAGATGGATGCCCTTAACACCTTTCTCGCCGCACTCCCGGACCATTTGTGGAACTTCCCGGGCGTTCACGCAGGAGATGACGAAATCGACCGTGTCCGGAATAGAGCGGATACTGGGGTAGGCTTTGATTCCCAGTACTTCCGTGTAATTGGGATGAACGGGATAAATATTCCCTCTGAAACCGTATTCGATGAGGTGGTGGATATAGCTGTATCCCCAGGAAGCTGTATTGGTAGAAGCGCCGACCACGGCAACCGACCGTGGATGCAGGATAGCCTCCAGGTCCATTATAGACATATACACGTCCTGGCTCGGCAGGCTGGTACCGGTTCTGATTGTATCAGGCTAATGACCAATAACCAAGATACAAATACCAAACAAATCTCAATAATCAATAACATAAATTCCCAAACGCCCTCAGACAAGGTTCAATACAAAAATTTGGTCATTCTAATTTGGCAATTGGTTTTTCTCTGGTTATTGTCTCTTGTAACTTGGTTATCTTTACTAAAGACATGCCGCGGCAATGGCACGCTCCCTATTCTGGTAGAACGCGACCATTTTCGCCGCCGCATTCGCCGCCGCACCGATGGTAGGATAAGTCGGCAACCGGTTTTCAACTAGTTTATCGCGGAACTCGTTGAACTTACGCAAGGATTCTCCAGTCGTGTCCGATGTACTCCGCCCCCGGTCCTGGAGGACGATGAACATGGGTTTCTTGATGGCACCCACGCCACTGTGCTTGAGATGTTCTTCAATTGGGAGTACCGGACGCCCTCTACCTCCCCAACTGTGGGGCGGACTCAGGTACTGTATTATCAGGTCGAAATCCGGGTGCTCTCCCATCAAGAGCGTAATATCACCTCCGGAACCGGAATCCCCCATCTGGATGGAAAAGTCCGCCGGATTGCTAATCCAGTCCCAGATGGGACTACCGCGCTTTTTCAGCTCCTCGCGGATGTCATTCGGCATCGGAATCACGTCGAGGCCTGCTTCCTCACACTGGTCGGCGCCCATGACACTGCTCCCTCCACTGCCACCCACCACGCCAGCTCTGACACCGTAGACAGGAGGAAGGAAATAGAAAGCGGCGGCAACGTCAGCCAGCTCCTCTATGGTGGAGACTTCTACGGCGCCAGCCTGTCTGACCGCCGTATGCCAGACTTCCATAGCGCCAGCGAGAGAAGCGGTGTGCGAAGCGGTGGCACGGGTGCCGGCTCTACCACGTCCGCCCTTGATAATAATCACCGGCTTCTTCAGAGTAGTGCGCCGCAAGGACTTGAAGAACCGTTTACCGTCACGCACACCCTCGATGTACATGACAATGATTTTCGTATCCTCGTCCTGGGCATAGTATTCGAGATAGTCACACTCGTTCAGGTCGATTGCATTACCGTAGCTGATAGCTTTTGTAAAATAACAACCTCTTTGTCTTGCCATCTCCACGATTTCGTGGACCGCGGAACCGCTTTGAGAAGCACAACCGATAACACCGGACTGTTTCGGCATACCTTCACTGAAAGATACTCCCCAGGCAGGATAGTAGACGCCCATACAGTTCGGTCCGATGAGACGGATATTAGCCGCGCGCGCTCTTCGCAAGACCTCTTTTTCCAATTGCGCCGCCTCGGGGCGTCCCGTTTCACTGAAACGTGCTGTAAAGAAATGGATGCCCTTCACGCCTTTAGCGGCACAGTCGTCAAGCAAGCCCAGGACCTGCGTTGCCGGAATCGATGATATTACGAAGTCCACAGGCTCAGGTATCTCCCGAACCGTGGCGTAGGTTTTCAAGCCCATGATATTCTGGCCGGCGTATTTGGGATTGACAGGATAGATTTTACCCCTGAAACCGAGTTCAATCAACGGGGAAACAAAACCCGCACCGCGTCCATCGGCCGATGCCCCGGCTACTGCAATCGATTTCGGGTGCAGGATTTCATCAAGCGGGTACCCAGACATAAAAAAGTCCTCCTTAAAATCAGCGGGCGTACTACGTTGGTTTGAAGATGGTATAGCCGTCTACTCTATATGAATGACGTGGTCTTTACAATTTCATTGTATATATAATACACAAACCCGCTACTGTACCGCAAATATGCTAGAATGAATTGAAATAAAATGTCACAATGTCAGGATTGACTTGTTTAGTAGCAGAAGCTAAGTCACCATGATAGTAGTTAAAGGGTTTTAAGTTGTGGCTTTGACCTTTGACTTTGGGGTTTTGAGTTATGGTTTTGAACTTTGACTTTTGAGTTTTGACTTTATGTTAATACCCGCTTATGAGGTTACTGGATGAAAGTCTCTTTCCGCTTTGTTGTCATCGCCGCGCTTTTTGTCACCACTTTGCTCACCGCTAACATCATCGGTAGTAAGGTAGCAGGTTTCGGATTCGTTACCCTGCCTGCCGCCGTGGTGCTTTTCCCCTTCAGCTATATCTTCGGGGACATTCTCACGGAGGTCTATGGTTACCACCAGGCGCGCCGTATCATCTGGGTGGGTTTTCTTTGCAACCTTATCTTCGTCATCTTCGCCTGGATAGGACAGATTTTGCCGCCGGCATCCGGATGGGAAAACCAGCCTGCATACGAGGCGATTCTGGGCTATACTCCCAGATTGCTGGTTGCGTCCTTCTTCGGTTATCTTGCCGGTGAGTTCGGCAACTCTTTCGTGCTGGCGCGGATGAAAATACTCACGAAGGGACGCTGGCTCTGGACTCGCACCATCGGCTCTACCATCGTCGGGCAGGGACTGGACACGGTGATTTTCATACTCGGCGCCTTCTGGGGCTTACCATTTTTCACGCCGCTGATGATTCTCTACCACTGGGTCGCCAAGGTCTTGATTGAAATCGTCGCCACCCCATTCACCTATATGGCGGTCAACACGCTTAAAAAAACCGAAGGTGTTGACGTTTACGATACGAACACCGATTTCAACCCGCTCGCGTTCTGGGCTAAGGAGCGGAAGGCAATCAGCCGATGAAAATCCGGATGCTCGGCGCCCATAACCTGGAGTCGCGGGACACCAGGTCCTCCACCCTGTTGATTGACAGTATTCTCGCGCTGGATGCCGGGGCTTTAACCTCCACACTGACATTCGAAGAGCAACTCGCTCTTAAGGCTGTTCTCATTACCCACCACCACTACGACCATATCAAAGACCTGGTAATGCTGGGCGCTACCTTTTATAACAACGAGAGGCAAATTCACATATATGCGCCTTTAGCTGTCTATGAAGCCGTCCGCTATCTGTTGCAATACCCCGGAAAGCTCTATATTGACTTTCTCGGTAAACCGGAAGGAGACCCCACGTTTAAATTTACGGTTGTCCAGCCGCTTAAGCCGTTCACCGTCGAACAGTACGAAATACTGGCTGTGCCCGTCAGCCATTCCGTTCCCGCAGTAGGCTACCAGGTTGCCGACACTAATGGCAAGAAGCTGTTTTATACCGGCGATACCGGTCCCGGACTGGATGAATGCTGGCAACACATCTCCCCTGACCTGCTCGTTATCGAGAACACTGCCTCCGACAGGTACATCAGGGTAGCGCGGGAAGTGAAACATATGTCCCCCGGACTCCTCAAAGAGGAACTCATCTCGTTCCGGAAAATTAAGGGCTATCTTCCGCGTATCGTTACCACGCACCACTTCCCCCACGAAGGCGAGGAGGAGGAAAGAAGGGTGGAACTGGAACAGCTTGCCAGGGAACTGGATGCATCTATCACCATCGGCAATGAAGGGCTGGAGCTAGAGCTATAACACCCGGAGGCTGAGCGATGTACCCCGCGGAGGACATGAAGTTCATCGCCGACCATAACGTGGCGAAGCTGGCACGCTGGCTGAGAATGATGGGTTACGATACCCTCATCTTCGACCAACCGGATGACTGGCAAATGATACGTACCGCCCTCGCTGAAGACCGTATCATCCTCACCAGAGACACGGGTGTAATGAAACGGCGGGTAATCACGTCCGGAAAGCTCAAAGCTCTTCTCGTGACCGGTGACGACCCTGAGGAGCAAATACGGCAGGTGATTACGGTATTCAGGCTGAAAAACCGCCGCCCGTTTTCTCTCTGCCTGGAATGTAGTAAGCCGCTGGTGCCACGGACCCGCGACGAGGTGAAAAACCGCGTCCCGCCCTATGTCTACCGCACGCAAACGCAGTTCGTAGAGTGCCCTGTTTGCCACCGCGTTTACTGGCAGGGTACACACTGGGAAGCGATGCACCAGGCACTGGAAAAGTTAGGTGGTGATGAAGAGAGAAAGCCAGATGACCAAAAGGAGTAAGTACGGCAGACTGACGTCCGACCTTATATCACAGCTAAAACGGATTGCCGGCGACGGGAATGTGCTGACCGATGAACGGTTGGAAGACTATTCCCACGACGAAACACTCGGTATCGAGCGTTTCAAGCCGGAGGCGGTGGTATTACCAGAAACCACGGAAGCTGTCTCAGCGGTACTGAAACTGGCAAACGAACACTGTATACCGGTAACACCGCGTGGCGGCGGCACAGGCATCTCCGCAGGCGCAATTCCATCATACGGCGGTATCGTCCTCAGCCTGGAAAAAATGGACCGCATCATCGAGGTGGATGCTGATAACTTCGTGGTGGTGGCGGAAGCCGGTGTGCCCGTCTCCGAGCTATACAAAGCGGTCGAGGCAAAAGGTCTTTATTATCCCATCCACCCCGGCATTCTCAGCTCGACAATCGGCGGGAATATCGCCACGAACGCCGGCGGTATGAAAGCGGTCAGTACCGGCGTGACGCGTCATTTTGTGCTCGGACTGGAGGCAGTACTCACCTCCGGCGAGGTTATCCAGTGCGGTGGTAAGTACGTGAAGTGCTCAACAGGTTATGACTTCACCCAGTTGCTCACCGGCTCCGAAGGCACACTCGCGGTGATTACCAAAGTCATCATCCGGCTGACTTTGCCACCGGGTAAAACCGAAATTCTCTACATCCCATTCTCCAACCTCAAGGACGCTATAAATTGTGTGCCGGTTATTTTGAAGCAGGGGATTCTTCCCGCAGGACTGGAGTTCTGGGAGCAGGACATCGTCAAACCCGTGGAACAGTTCACCGGCAGGGAGATGCCGCTGAATAAACACGCCGCGTACCTGATGCTCATCCTTGAAGAGCCGGACGAGGGGCGGCTCAATCGGCTTGCACGGCGGATTAGCGATATTTGCCTCCAAAACAACGCGGTGGATGTCTATGTGCCGGGTAGTGAACGCGCCCGAAAACAGTTGATTCAAGCGCGGGAGAGTTTTTACCTTGCCCTGGAGCGCGAGGGCATCGCCGCAATTGCGGACATCGTCGTACCGAGAAGTTTCATTGCTGACTTCGTAGGGCAGGTCCATCGAGTCGCAGAGCGCCACAGCCTCAAGATAATCACCTGCGGGCACGCCGGCGACGGTAACGTACATCTGTGGTTCGCGGATAAAGACTCCCCGGCAATCAGGCAAAGGGTAAAGAAAGCGCTGGTGGAAATATACGGTATCGGAGTGGAAATGGGAGGCACCATTTCCGGCGAGCACGGCATCGGGCTGGCTAAGAAAGAGTACCTGGGAATCGCGGTGGAAAAGAGCCGTCTCGACCTGATGCGCCGGGTGAAGCGGGCTTTCGACCCGAATAATATTCTGAATCCGGACAAAGTGTTTTAACGCCACTCGAATAAAATCCGGAAAACAAATGCTTGTCCTGTACCCAATACGGGATTGAAATCAAAAGCAACTCTCTAAATTTAAAACCACAAACATTAAAATTTTGTTTTACTACTCAGAGCATAAACATGTTTGCATAAGACGATTTGTGGTGGGTTACGTCCTCTCGAAATCTGAAAGCCGACACCCCTTGAAACCGGACTAACCCACCCTACAAGATGTAATCTACTTAATGCTCTACGTAATA
>JAUYDN010000123.1 GCA_030691775.1 Dehalococcoidia bacterium | reverse complement strand
ACCTGAAACGCAACAGAAGCTGGATAGACTCGCCGAGGAAGGATTTTACCCGGTACTGGCGAGAAATCTGAGAACCCTGGTTGAAGATTAAAGCTTCTTAACGATTATAGTCAGTGACCAGGCTTTTACTTTTGAACTATGGCTTTGACCTTTGCCTTTTGCCCTTTGACTTGTTAAACTACCTGTACCTTGACCAGGTTGGTACTGCCCGCCACCCCCGGCGGGAACCCCGATGTCAGCACAATGCGGTCGCCTTTTTTCGCCACGCCTGCGCTCAACGCCACCTCTGCCGCTAAATCAAAGGCTTTCTCAAGGTTTGGCGGCCGGTTTCTACTCACCGGGTTTATACCCCATACCAGAGATAGTCTCCTCATCACGGCTTCTGAAGGGGTTACCGCCACGATTGTCTGTTCCGGGCGGTACTTAGCGACTCTCAATGCCGTGGTGCCGCTGGATGTGAATGCGATAATGGCACTGGCGTTAATCTGCCGGGCAATCTGGCAGGCGGCGCGCGCCGTGGCGTCGTTAATTTCAGGCAGACTCGTCAGAGATGCCTCACGCAGTCTCTCTTCGTGGGGGAACGCCGTCTCCGCTGCGGTAGCTATCTTTGCCATCATCTCCACCGCCAGCGGAGGATGTTTACCCATCGCGCTTTCTTCCGATAGCATCAGCGCATCTGTGCCGTCGAGCACCGCGTTGGCGACATCCGTAGCTTCAGCGCGGGTGGGGGTAGGAGATTCAACCATCGATTCCAGCATCTCGGTGGCGGTGATAACCGGTTTGCCACGGCGGTTCGCCGATTTAATAAGCCGTTTTTGCGCCAGGGGCACCCGTTCAATATTAATCTGGATAGCAAGGTCGCCACGTGCTACCATAATGCCATCGGCGGTATCCAGGATTGCCTCGCTGTCTGCCAGCGCCGGCTCCTTTTCAATTTTCACGATGAGAGGCGCGTCGAACTTCATCTCGTCCAGTAATGTCTTGACCTCACGTACCTGTTCCGCTGAAGAAATGAACGAAAGAGCGATATAATCGGTGTTCTGCTCGCGGGCAAACTCAAGGTGTTCACAGAAAGCTTCCCGGATGGTCGCGCCAGGACGTTTTTTCAGACCCGGCAGGTCGAGTAGTAATGCCGTAGGTAGTCCCAGCCGCTGGCTTATCGCGCGCACGTGGGAAATGGTCTGGATATGTTCATCTCGGGCACCATAGTTGAGATTGAGCCTGACAACATCCATCCCGGCTGTCAGCATGCTCTCGATTACTTCGGGGGAGCGGCTCGCCGGACCCAGCGTGCAGACGATTTTGACGTGCCTGTTCAAACGTGAGCTGTTCATCGCAACCACATTATAGCACCTCTACAGTCTGCTGGGTGAGTTATGGTAAGATTAGTCTACCGCACACTCAAATGACAAAGAAAACTAATCTTTCTCGTCTCATAAAAAAGAATCTGTCCGGCGAGCCGGTCAGCGTGATAAAACAGGTGGCAGAGCTTGCCGCGAGCAGGAATCAGGTGGTGTACCTGGTCGGTGGCACGGTGCGTGACCTTCTCCTCAGTCTGCCGAACTTCGACCTCGACCTGGTGGTGGAGGGAGACGCTGTCACATTGGCACGGGAGCTTGCAGAGCAGACCGGCGGTAAACTAACCGTGCACCGGCGCTTCGGCACCGCGAAACTCAAGCTGGATGATTGGAGCCTTGACCTGGCGACGGCACGCCGCGAGACATATGCGTCTCCGGGAGCTCTGCCTGAAGTGAAGCCCGGCTCAATCGAGGATGACCTGTTCCGGCGCGATTTTACCATTAATGCCATGGCGGTGGCACTCTCTCCCGGAAGTTATGGGGATTTAAAGGACCCTTTCGGCGGCCGGGTCGACCTGGAGAATAAACTCGTCCGTGTTCTCCACGGCCGGAGCTTTACCGATGACGCCACCCGCGTCTGGCGCACCATCCGCTACGAGCAGAGACTCGGTTTCCGGGTGGAGAGACACACACGCGAACTTATGAAGCGCGACCTTGACTGTCTTGAGACCGTCAGCGGTGACCGCATCCGCCACGAGTTGGAGCTGGTGTTAAAGGAAAATGAGCCGGAGAAAATGCTCGGTCGTGCCTGGAATCTGGGGGTGTTAGAACGTGTTCACCCGGCGCTCAAGGGAGACGACTGGCTCTTGAGCAGATTCCGCCAGGCAAGAGAAACGGGAAGCGGTCAGGTGTCGACCGTCTTATACTGGGCGCTTTTAACCTACCGCATGAGTGAAAACGAACTGGAGGCGCTTATCCGATATTTGCACCCGGCGCGGCAGACTACGATAGTGGTACGGGACACGAATCAGCTTAAAAGCAGGCTTGGAGATTTAAAAGAAAAAACCGTAAGACCTGCCCAAGTTTATTCCATCCTGGATGGCTACGCGCATACGGCGCTTCTGGCTAACCTCATCGCTACCAGGTCCGTGAAGGCACAAAAAGCAATCAATCTCTACCTGGAAAAGCTACGTTTCATCAAGCCTGCACTGAATGGCAAAGACCTGCAGAAGCTGGGCATCACTCCGGGCCCCAGGATGCAGGAGCTACTCATTCTTCTGCACCACGCCCGTCTCAACGGCGAGATTACGAGCCGTGCTGAAGAGGTGGCGCTGGTGCGGGAATACTCAACCGGCAAGCGTCGGCTGTCAACTGAAAACTGATGATTGATGACTATTAACCTGCGCTCTATTCTATCTTTTTGAACCTGCTACCCGGGGTACTGCAGATGGGGCACTTATCCGGTGCATGTCCCAGCACCGTATTGCCACACACCGGACAGACGTAATACGGTTCGTTGGCAAGCGCTTTTTTCTCCTTGACCGCCTTTAGCATTTCCTGGAACAGCTCGTAGTGTATCTTTTCCACGGCATCTGCCCACTCGAAGGTTGTCTGGGCGCTTTCGCTTTGCTCTTCGATTGCCTGGTCAATCATCAAGGGATACATCCGGGTGAATTCATAGTGCTCCCCCATCACAGCGGCGCTCAGGTTATCGATGCTCGTGCCGACACCGGTCATCGCATTGAAGTGGTTATAGGCGTGGACCGTTTCGGCGTCCGCGGCGGCGCGGAACAGGCGGGCTACCTGCGGGAAACCCTCTTTGTCTGCCTTTTCCGCAAAGAACCGGTAGCGGCGGTTCGCCTGGCTTTCCCCCGCGAAGGCTTCTTTCAAGTTCTTTTCGGTCTTCTCACCCATTTGTTTTCCCTCCCTGTAATACTTGTTGCCATAATTATAACAGTTGTCAGTCGTCAGGTGTAACCATTCACTGTATACCGAACCCTGATAACTCACTAGCGTAGTGTCTCCGAAATAACTTGACAATTACACATGGAGTGTGGTGCCACGGACGAAATATGAAAATGATGGTTGCAAAGGGTGGGAAAGCAAGATGACTGCCAACTTGCACAAGGGAGTTCTTCCCCTTCTCTGCGGGAGG
>JAUYDN010000038.1 GCA_030691775.1 Dehalococcoidia bacterium | reverse complement strand
AGGAATCGTGGCAATATCGTCCAGGTTCACGGCACACTTCACCGGCATTCCATCCTTCCGGTCGAGCTTGACGTAACTGGGTATCTCACGGACTGTTCTCGTCACCGGGGCTATAGTGATAGACGTCCGGACTTCATAAGCACTGTTGCGGGAAAGCAACAAGACCGGGCGCCTGCCGATGGGAGGGTCAAGTTCCGCACGCCAGATTTCACCACGACGCATTTTACCACTCCTCCTCAGACAGGACTTCCTTCAACATCGATACCTGTGCCCGCCCGAAAGCAGGGCTTTCAGGAATTTTCCGGTAGCTTTCTTTGTAGCTGGCGTCCATCTCCTCTTCTTCAGCTTTCTCAAGGTAGTGTCTGCAAGCCTGGCGGATGATTTCCGCTCTCGCCGCACGTTTTTTCTTAGACATTCCAGCCAGTTTATCCAGAAGTTCTTTGTCAAATGGCACCTGTATAACGATTTTACTCATCTTGTTTCTCCATGTATTATATGTAAGTATATTACACATATAGTTGTATCTTGTCAATGTATATACAGGCATTTCAGTCATAAAAAAATCCCCTCCCCCGAGCGCCACCCGCAGGGGAGGGGATGAGTGAGGATAGGGAAGACCTTACAGAACCACTATTTCACCGTCACCGCCGCGCTCAAGGTCTCTCCCTTAATATCCGGTTTATAGTAGGAGAACGCTGTCGATGTGACGCCCTTTGCCTTCACCGGGTAAAGCGCCTTGACCTGGAAATCGAAGGCAATCTGCTGGCCCGGTTTCATGTTCTCCACGTAGAAGATAACCTTGCGTCCCGCCACATCATACCGCTTGATGTTCGGCAGTTTCTGGGTCACGGCGATAATCGATTCCGTCACCGGCGCGAAGCCCGTAGGCACTGAAACATCGAGCACGACCATGCCCGCTTCCGCGATAGGCATTTCCTTAGGCGGGTTGAAGGCGAGCGACACCGATACCTTTACCAGGTCGTTGACGGCTACCTCGGTCGTATCGTACTTGACGTCAATCTTGAGCACCTGCTGGATGGTGCTCTCTACCGCTGGCAGGTTAAACCGCCGCACCACCTGCCCGATGGCATCACCCTTGCCCACCACCGTCATTTCAATCTGATTATTGATAGGTACGTCTACAACCTGCAGGACATCGAAATTGTCCTTGTTTATCTTCAACTGCTTGTCCACGCCCTGCCCTTTGAGGGTGACAGTCAGGTCCACGTCCGCCCGGATGCTGGTAGCAACCTCCGTGAGCGCCTGCAGGGTGACGACCGTGTCCTGGGTACTGCCGTAGCCGCCGAAGGCGTTCCGCTTGGAGACCAGCCATTTGGAGGCTTTGCCGGCGTTGATGGCATCGCCGTGTTTAACGAGCGCCAGTGTCGCGTAAGCCGTGGTCTCTATCTGCGCGCTCCGGTTAGGCTCGGGTCGATAGCGCAGAGCCGGCGCCGGCGCTGGTCCATCCTTGGGGAGAGGTTCGGGGAGGGGCAGGATGTTATCGCCCCAGTACATACCATCCTCATCTTCTTTCGCCATTCCTATCAGCTTCTGGTAGGCTTCATCCTTTTTGGGGCTGTTGCCGAACTCGAGGGCATAGGTCGTGATGGCGACTGCATAGGCGTCCTTCATCTCCGAAAGCCTGCCCTCGAGGTATTTCACGGCTTTGGCGCTGGCTTCCTTCTCGCCGGCTTCCATCAGCGCGAGCGCCACGTATGCCGTGAGCGCATCCTTGCCCTGCACGCCACCGAGTAGCTCCTGGTGGTTGACAAACCCCACCGTCTCAAAACTCCCGTCAGCCTTCTGTTGCTGTGTTATCCACCTCGCCGCCGAGTCCAGCACCGCCTGGTCGATATACATCAGACCTTTTGCCTGCGAGAAGACCTTGAGGACGAAAGCGGTGAGCCAGAGACTGCCCGACTGGTCGCTCATACCGAAGGCAGAGAACGAGCCATCGGTGCGGCGGTAGGTCAACTCGCGCTGGTAGCCGGTAATCATCAGCTTTTCCGCTTTCGCCATGATTTCGGGTTTAAGCTGACCGGAGCCCCGCATGTACTTCGTGATATACACGTCCGGCGCGAAGACAATCATGTTCTGCTCGCCGCACCCGAAAGGCATCTGCAATAGTGCTTCCAGTCCATCGATTGTCTGCGTGAGAAAGCTGGAGGTGACGGCGATGTACGCCCGCCCGGAATCCACGACAACGACCTCAGGAATCGAGGTATCGATTGTCTTCGTGACGCCTCCCGCGAGGGTGATATTGTCCACAAGCTCTCTCGCCACACCTTCCGGCTCGATGATAATGGTCTTGATAACGGCATCCGCCGCCTGTGTACTACGCGCCGTAATCTTGACCTCTTTGATACCGGTCTTGTTGGGCTTTATCTTGAACTGCGCTCCGCCGATGTCATTGGGGGCAATCTCGATGGTCTTGGTGGCGTCATCGAGCAGTTCAAACCAATCGCTCTTTTCGATGTCCACCTGTACGCTCTGCTTTTCATCCAGGTAGTTATAGATTGCCACGCTCACCGGGAACTCCTCGCCGCGGATGGCGGAATACGGTAAATCGATGGTGAGGAAGAACGGTTGGAAGACACGCAGGGAGTCTTCCGCCACACCCAACCCCTTCTCTTTTGAGATTGCCACGGCGCGTAACATCCAGGTGGTGATGGAATCGGGGACGGTTATCTGTTTGGTCGCTTTGCCGCTGGCATCCGTGATGAAATCAGCCCAGAGCCATGTCTCGGGGAAGAACTGCCGCACACGCTGGACTTCCGCCAATCCAGCACTCGCACCAGCCGCCGCATTATCCCTTGCCGCTGCCGGGACTGCCATAGGCGGCAGAGCGCCTTTCTCCGCCATTTGCACTTCAGCGCGGCCGCCGAAGAACCGGAAGATTCTGCCGAAGATGCCGCCACTGGCACCCTCGGTCTTGTATTCCTTGCCCTGTGGAATGGTCTTGTTAGTCATCACAATGACGCCGGCATCCTTAAAGGTATCTTCCGTGCCGGGGATTGTATAGGTGGGGAAGAAGGAGACCTCGTGCAGTTCCGCTTGTGGTTCCATATAGAGCCGCTCCAGCTCATCGAAGACCTGCTGGAGGTTGAGACGGTTCTCCGCCAGGATGAACACCGATTTGTCTACCACTGCAATCCCAACCTTTGCCTGTCCTTCGGTCTTGATATTCAATTCGATTTCTTCCGCGGGCTTGGCTTCATCCTTGCTGAATTCGGCGGTCACCTGTTGCGGATAAGCCGCCTCAACCCTGAAGGGCAGGAAGTCCGCCGCTACCTCGGCGTTCGGTAGAATCTGGTAGACCAGCAGTTTAGAGGTGGGCGCCATTAGCGGCGTGGTGCTGATGGTGATATCACGGCTGGTCGTGTAGTCGGAGAAGACCACCATCCCGCGGGAGAGTACCTCGTAGTAGAAATTCACTGCGCGCTCGGTTGAGAACACACGGAAGGTGATTTTCTGCCCGACCTTCGGCGTGCCCTCGGTCAGCTGTTCCAGATGAATGAAGTTCCCCGAGGGTGAGTACGCCGCCTGGATAGTCCTGGAAACGAAAGAGTCCCCCGAACTCGCCTCAATCATCAGGGCGATGGCTTCCGCGGGTGGGCTTAGCTCCAGAATCACTTTACCTTTACTCGTATCGAGTTCTTTCTCCTCGGTCTTGAAGTCCTCGAATTTTTCGTTGATATACCTGATGGTTGCTTTTACCTTAGCGTCGACCGGCTTGTTGTCCGGTGTTTCCGTAACGAGCAGGACGTTGAACGGGAGACCGGGTTTGAAAACCACGCCTTCCGGGATTGCCTGCAGGTTTACGCTCGATTGCGCCACCGTCAGGAGACGGCTGGTCTTTTCCACGTAGCCCGTGGCTTTTTCTTCAACAACGATATCGAGCTGGACATTACCCTGTCCGCCGCCGGCCGGTGTGCCTGCCACAAACTGTGCGGCTGGGACCTCAAACTCGATTTCGCCGTCGATGGTTTTCGTCACGGTGGAGTATTTCTCCCACTGCCCGACGTACCGGGTGGCGGTAAGAGTCAGTTCACCCTTGACCGGCTTGCCGAAGCTATAGGTGGCGCCGATTTTTCCCTTGATTGGCTCGTTGACCAGGAACCATTCTTTAGGCAGGTCGACAGTAACCTCGTACTTGGGCAGGACATACTCCTCGACACGCACATCGAGCTGGTTGCGCGTTTTTTCCGTGATGACGCTTATCTTCCACACGCCGAGGTTCGGCTCGGTAGAGAGCGGCAGGTCAACGCCCGCCATTCCGTATTCATCAGTCGTCACCACCGAGCGGAAAATCTTGATGCCTTTGGCATCCATCACCTCGAGGGTTGCCTGCTCCGTGGTGGGTTTGAGTTCGGGGTCGAGGGTAAGCACACGCATATGGATTGTTTGCCCCGGCTTATAGATTGGCTTATCTGTTTCCACAAAGACCAGGAAACTCTTCTCAATGGCGATGAGGGCTTTATCCGTGAAAGCACCACCTTTGACTACCAATTCATAGTTGCCGTCGGCTACCTTCGGGATACTTAAAGCGATAGTGCCCTTGCCATCGACAGTCTGCTTTGCACCCGCGATTTTCTTGCCATCTTTGAGCAGGGTGACTTCGACATTGTCCTTGACGAGCTTATCGCCGACAAAGAGCGCCAGTGAGATAGCTTCCGTGCGACCGCTGTGCATGACCTTCGGCACAATTGCCACGTAACTGCTCGCTGCCTGCAGGGGTTTACAGGCTGGTAAAATCGCGACTACCGTGGCGATTACCGCCACAAAGCCGATGATTTTTAGAAATCGGTTTCTCATCTCGGTCCTCCTTGCGCAAACATCCTTACGCTAAATATAACGCTGGCGGACGGTAAAAGGTTACTTTGGTACTATTTGCGTATCACTTTAGACACCGTTTCTATACGCGCCAGCGCCTCATCTATGTCCGATGTTGAAATCATGCGGTGCGTAACGGCGCGGAACAGGTTACCCCCGCGTGCGCCAACTTTTACACCTTGAGCCGTCAGCCCGGCAATAAAATCACTCACTGGCAGTTCTGCGGAAAGGTCGAACATAACGATGTTGGTCTCCACTGTCTCCTGCGCGAGGGAGATACCCTTGATATTGCCAAGCCCCGCCGCCAGCCGTTTGGCATTGGCGTGGTCTTCCGCCAGGCGGTCAATCATCGTCTCCAGCGCCACGATACCGGCCGCGGCAATAATGCCCGCCTGCCGCATACCCCCGCCCAGCATTTTCCGCACCCTGCGTGCCCGCTCGATGAACTCTTTCGTACCACAGAGCAACGACCCGACCGGCGCGCTCAATCCTTTGGAAATGCAGAAGGACACCGAGTCCGCATCCGCCGCCAGTGTGCTTGCCGGCACGCCGAGAGCAACCGCGGCGTTAAAGATACGCGCTCCGTCCAGGTGCACCTTCAGTCCGTGACGGTGAGCCAGTCCGCAAATTTCCCTTGTATACTGTGGCGTGAGGATGGCACCGCCGCAACGGTTGTGAGTATTTTCCAGGCAGAGGAGCGTTGTTTCCGGGTAGTGGATGTTCTTGCCGCGGATTGCCCGCTCCACGTCCGCGGGGTCCAGCCTGCCGTGTGAATCGTTAGGCACGGTGCGCATCACCACGCCCCCGAGCGCCGCCGCCCCACCGACCTCGTTGAGGAATATATGCGCGCCATCCCCCAGTATAATTTCGTTGCCGTGATGGGTGTGGGTTAAGACTGCCGTGAGATTCCCCATCGTGCCGGAGGTAATAAAAAGCGCGGCTTCTTTGCCGGTCTTCTCCGCCGCCATCGCCTCCAGTTTATTTACGGTGGGGTCTTCCCCGTAGACATCATCACCCACCTCCGCCTCGAACATGGCGCGGCGCATTTCGGGGGTGGGGTGGGTCACGGTATCACTGCGCAAATCGATTATTTTCATTTCAAGCCTCGCAAGCAGATTCAAGGATATTATCAGCTTTATGGAGGCGGGGGTCAATGAGAGCTTTGAGCGATTAGCTATCAGCGGTCAGCTTTAAGCTTTTGATTGCGATTCCCTTTGTTTCATATTGCCTGTATGCGCTGTTAAATGCTAGTGTAGATGTCTCGGAAATAACTTGACAATTACACAAGGGTTGCGTGGCGCCACATATGGACTATGAAAATGATGGTGGCAAAGCGGTGGGCAAGCAAGATGACCGCCAACTTGCACAAGGGAGTTGAGAGGGGCGTCAGCCCCTCTCAAAAGAGTTCT
>JAUYDN010000107.1 GCA_030691775.1 Dehalococcoidia bacterium | reverse complement strand
TGACGGCGAACTGGCACAGTGCACCCGGCGGCCGGCAGAGACGCTATTACTATCTCACTGAAAAAGGACGGGCTGTCCTGGTGGAGCGACGTAGCCAGTGGATTGATTTTCTGGCGGCAATGAATACTATTATCCAGCCGGTAAAAGCCTGAGGTAAGCGGTATGGACTTGCGGACGGAGCTTAACCGTTATCTCCAGAACATCAAGGAAAACCTGCGCCTCGACCCGAACTCGGAAAAGGAAATCATCCGGGAGCTGGAGGCACATGTAGAAGACCGCTGTCAGGAGATGCAGAAAAACGGTCTCACCGCCGAAGAAGCGCTGGAAAGATGCCTGCGGTTACTGGGACCGGCGAGACATATAGCAAGGCAGATTTATGAAACCCATAGCCAGGGCACGTGGCGTCAAGCCCTGCTGGCTGGCCTGCCCCATCTCTTTTTCGCCGCATTGTTTGCCCTTAACTGGCTCACCGGCGTCACCTGGGTACCGATACTGCTCATTGTTATTGCCGGGGTTGTCTTTTATAGTTTTTTTCAGAACAAGCCGACATGGCTCTTTCCCTGGCTGGGATACGCTCTTTTCCCGGTAGTCACTGCCGGTATCTCCCTTCTTTACTTACCACGCGGCTGGGCATGGATGACATTGCTGCTCTATGTTCCGCTTATTCTCTGGCTTTCCTGTTTTATTACCGTTAAGTTCATCAAGCGTGACTGGCTTTATAGCACGTTGATGCTCCTGCCCGTACCTACCTTTGCCGGGTGGTTCCTGGCATCGCAGAGGGAGACGGTCTATCCTGACCTGAAGCTGGGTTTCTTTTATGAGTACGCGCCGTGGACCGGTTTTACCTTCCTGGTACTTGGAATTTCCGTGGCGTTGTTCATCAGGTTGAGAAACCGCTGGCTCAGAATATTAGCGCTCGGTGTCTCCGGCTTTACGACTTCCGCCGTCATTATCCTGACGAGCCGGGAACTGGGATTATTGGAATTCATGGAGCTTGCCGTGATGATGGTGAGTTTTCTGCTTATCCCGGCTTTTATCCAGCACCGCGTACACCGGAGCCACCGGAATAACACTGCTTCCGGCGTGGAGGTCTCAGCCTGAAAAAAGTTGCTGTTGTCACCGATAGCATCGCTTGCCTGCCGAGGGAGCTGGTGGAGCGGCACCGGATAGGCATTGTGCCCTTGAATATTCTCTTCGAGGGCAGAGTCTACCGCGATTGGATTGATATTACGCCAACAGAAGCTTATAACCTTTTCCTCAAGAATCCGGATGACTGGGCAACCTCGGCACCGGCGCCCGGAGAGTTTCTGACGGCTTACTATGAAGCAAGCAAGCAGGCCGAAAATATTGTTTGTATCACCCTTTCTTCTCAACTTAGCTCTACCCACGATATGGCATTGACCGCCCGGGAAATTGTGCAGAAAGAAAAACCAGACCTGAAAATCGTGGTCATCGATTCGTCAACAGCCGCCGCGGCCGAGGGTTTTATCGCTCTCGCCGCCGCCAGGACCGCGGATGCCGGAGCCTTACTCGATGAAGTGGTTAAAGCCGCCCTCTCAATCAAGGAGAAGGTCAATATCTACGTCCTGCTTGATACCATCCGCCACGTTTACCGTTCCGGTCGCATTCCGAAGGTTGCCGCGCAGGCGGGTTCTCTCCTGAATATCCGTCCGGTATTTCACGTCCGGGGTAAGGTGCATCTCTCCGGTGTCGTCCGGAGTCGTGAGCGGGGCATCTCTAGGATTTTTGAAAAGGTACAGACGCAGGCTGGTGGTAAGCCGATTCACGCGGCGGTGATGCATGTCCACGCGCCGGAAGCCGCAACCGAGCTCACGGAAAGGGTGAGCAGGACTTTCAACTGCATGGAGCTCTGGCAGAGCGATTTCAGTCCGTTGATGGGTTATGCCTGTGGCACGGGTACGCTGGCACTGGCATACTATCCGGAGGTTCCGGATGGCGGCAAATAAAGTCGCGGTGGTTGTGGATAGCATCGCCTGTATCCCCGGAGCTCTATTGAAACGCTATCAAATCGGCGTCATTCCAATGAATTTTTTCGCCAATGGGCGTGTACTGAAAGATGGTATAGATGTCAACCCTTCGGAAGCGTACCAGCTATTTCTCAAAGACCCGGCGGTGTTTAAGACCTCTGGAGCCTCGCCCGGAGATTGCCAGGAGATATTCCGCAAAGCGGCGCGCGAGGGGAAAGACGTTTTCTGCGTCATCCTCTCAGCCAGGCTCAGCGCTATCCATAATACTGCCACCACCGCCAGCCAGCAGGTCATGGACGAGTTCCCTGGCAGGTCAATCGTGGTGATGGACTCGCGGACAGCCGCCGCGGCGGAAGGACTGATTGCGCTGGCAGCGGCGCGGGTGGCGGAGACCGGAAAGAACCTGAACGAGGTAACCGCCACCGCGGAGAAAATACGGGATAAGGTGAGTTTAATCGCTTATATGGATACCATACGCTACATTTACCGTTCGGGGCGGATTCCCCGGATTGCGGCGGTGGCAGGCTCGATGCTCAAAATCAAACCCGTTTTTACCTTTTCGGAAGGCGTACCGCATTTTATGGGGGCGGTCAGGAATAAACGTATCGGCATCGAGCGCCTGATTGAAGGTATGAGGGATAAGATAAACGGCAAGCCGGCGCACATCGCCGTGATGCATGTCTACGCGGAAGAGGATGCCATCCGTTTGAAAGAGCGTGTCGATACCGAGTTTAATTGCGCTGAGCTCTGGTTGACCGAGTTTAGCCCGCTCATGGGTTACGCCTGCGGTACGGGAACAATCGGGCTGGCTTTCTATCCAGAAGGTTAAAGAATGAGCAAAAGCGGCGGGGACCGAAAAACTACATAAATTATCAGGAGGTGCGTTACTTGAAACTCATGGGCTGGGCGATGGCTTTTCTGGGCTTATGGATAGTCCTGAATTCGTTTATCGATGCAAGCTGGGTGGATATCGCCGCCGGGGCTATTATCGTCGTACTGAGTGTTATCGCCGCACTGAAAAAGTAACAAAACCCGGTATCCGACAATAGCCCAACAGC
>JAUYDN010000091.1 GCA_030691775.1 Dehalococcoidia bacterium | reverse complement strand
TTCAGCCACGCACTCGATTGCCTTTTGAGGTCATTATAGTCTATGTATCTCACAACCTTATTTGCAATGCCGGCGACAGTATTAGCCAGTGATTTTTTAGCCGGGCAAATACAGATAACCGGAATACCTTTTGCATAGCTGTAACCTGCTTCGACCCCGACACCAATTGGCCAATCTGCAACATCCGCAATAACAATGTCCGAATTGTCTATTTCTGTGAAGGTCTTTTTCATCATTTCTTCTGGAGTAAATCGTTCTGTGCCCCACTTTTCTGCATCACGCATAAAACAGAATACCTCGAATCCCGCGCTCGTTATGGCGCTAATGACCGCTTCAACATGCTCTTTGTTGCGGTTGTCACCACAGAACTTGATGCTTAAAAAAGCTCGCATGGCGTTTTTACGTTCTGTCATTCCCGACCCCGCAACTAGTCCCGACTGAATCGGGATGGCGATGAAGTCGCTCGCGGGGCAGGCTCTGATCGGGAATCCAGTTCGTTTTCATAAATCGTTTTATTCCTCTGGATACCCGCCGGAGTTTACCCCGTACCACGATACGGGGCTGGTATGACAAAGGTGGTGGTGTTATGTCGACAGATACAATAGTACTCGGATAGACTTGAGGAGCAAACCGATTTTGGACAAGAATGAGTAATGATATTGGATATTAGAACTTGCCAGGTACTCCGCTGGTGATGCCACCGCCCACTTCCCCCTCGAGTTGAATGACATGTGCCGCCGCTTGTCCGCCCTTGACCGTCAGCAGACCAACAGTGCCCAGCGTGTGCTGGTATTTGGGGAAATTACAACTACCGGGATTCAGCCACAGCGAACCATTGCGCCTTTCCAGTGAGTTGGAGTGAGTGTGCCCGAAGATGACCACATCCGGCATCTCCCCCACGAGGTGCTCGGGCCAGAGCCCGTAGTGGGACATCCAGATGGTAACGCCATCGAGCTTCAGCAACTGCTCGTGCTTGACGCGGGGGTCGTTCACTACCTCGAAAGGGTCATCGTCACCCTCGCTGGCAAGCACCGGCGCGACCGTTTCCAGCAGGTCGAGCACAGGCACCGTATAGATATCACCCGCGTGCAGTATCAGGTCGACGCCCTTGAACGCGGCCAGCACCTGCGGCGGCAATCTTTCCGCGGTAAGGGTAGATAACCCGACACGTGTGCCCGGCGCACGGACGTGGGAATCGGAGAGAACACCAATAAGCATCTTGTGCGTTCATTTTACGTGGAAGATGTGGGGAGTGTCAAATGGCGAAGTCATTGTCAAGGAAGGGAATTTGTGTTAATTTATGACTAGGGATAACGAGAAGGAATTACTCTCTGATGGATGTATGCACGATCGGACATAGTAATCACACACAGGATACATTTGTGGCATTGCTGAAAAAAGCAAGTATCGAAGTGCTTGTAGACGTGAGAAGCAGCCCTTATAGCAAATGGGCACAATTCGCTAATCGTGATTGTATCGAATGTGTCTTGAGCGCGGTTGGAATTCGTTACATTTATATGGGTGATTCTCTTGGGGGGCGTACAGAACATTCTAATGATAATAATGAAAGTGACAGGAAACCTGATTATTCACTGATGCAAAAAACTAACGCTTTTAAAACAGGAATTATAAAACTGCTTGACGAGATTAATAAGAATCGTGTGTGCATAATGTGTGCGGAAGAAGATCCCACTTCTTGTCATCGTAATCTGCTCGTTGCTGAAAGCCTGCGCTGTAACAAAGTAATCGTTTCCCATATACGCGGTGATGGGGATATTCAAACCGATGACAAGTTATGGAAACATAATACTGGAACGCCTACAGAACAATATTCGTTCAAATTATGAGGTAGTCTTGAAGATATATACTATCGGATTCACGAAAAAGCCTGCTGAAATATTTTTCGATGCATTGCGCTCAAGCGGAGCGAAATATTTACTCGATATCCGACTACACAATAACTCACAATTGGCTGGATTCACCAAGAGGGATGATTTGAAGTATTTTTTGAAGAATCTGACAGGTATCGAGTATTATGAAATGCCTGTTTTAGCCCCGGACGATGCAATATTAAAAGAGTATCGAAAAACGAACGATTGGACCAACTACGAGCGGAAATACCTCGACTTGATAACGAAAAGAGAGGCAGAAAACCACATTCCCAACAGCTTTTTTGAACAAGGTGTGGTGCTGTTGTGTAGCGAACCAAAACCAGACCGTTGTCACCGCCGTTTAGCTGCGGAATACCTAGCACAGAAAAGCCCTAACGGTACCAGTATTATCCATCTGTAGAAGGGGATGTTGAGAAAAACCGTTATTATCACGGACTTGACTCAAATGCGCGATGGGGACTATGTTTGTATTGCCGGCATTACTGAATCCGGGCAGTGTATACGACCAGTCGATGCTACTGACCGGCAAAAAGGGATTCCCAAATCACTTTTGCAATCCGAAGCAAAACAAACCGAAAGTTCCCGAGTGAAAATAGCTCCGCGCGCAAAGGTCGAGTTTGACGTGTACGAGGTCGCATCAGAGCCTCCTCACATTGAGGACATCGGATTCAACCCGCGTCACATAGTCAATCGGGGGTTTTGCACAGAGAAAGAATGGGAAGCTGTTTTAGAAGAAAACTCTTATTTCACGGTCGCTACGATCTTCGACGGTTTATTGGTAAATTTCGAATGGGTTAAACCAGGAGACAAAACAAAGTCGTTGGGCACATTGATACCTTCTGAGGTAATCGGGGTCGAGTTGGTTGAGTGGCAAGAATACGGGAGGACGAGACTGAGATACCTGTTGTCTTTTCGAGATGAGACTGGTCATGTTTTTAAACGACCAGTAAGCGATCTAAATTTCAGAGACTACTGTTACATGTCAGTTAAACGTAGAGACGTAGACCGAAAAAAGTTGGAAGATTCACTAACGAAGAGCCTTAAGGAAGCCAACCGCGTTTATTTACGTGTCGGTCTCGCACGGGCATTCAAAACTTCTCCTCTCGCTGAACCGCGTTGCTTCACTCAGATAACAGGTATTCATACTTTTCCTGATTATCTCGAAGGCAAGACATTTGCCGATTTTTAGTGACCCGCCCTCAGTTATGCTATATTATTCTTACGATGTTCTCTAAAAAACGTCTCGCCATGTGTCTGGTCCTGGTGCTCGTAGCGCTGGTCTCGGCTATTTCCGTTGCCTGTCCTCCGAAACTGCCTCCCGGGACAAAACCGACCACTTCGATTCCAACTTCTGCCATTACTCCGACTACGACGACACCCACAGCAACGACAACCCCGACTACTTCGCCAGCTCCCAAAACAACAGCTACTCCCGCAAAAGGCAACCTCAATCTTTATAACATCGACCCGTTTACGCTCGACCCGGCGCTCGCCAGCGAAGCCACCTCCCACGAATATATCCTCCAGATTTACAGCGGATTGGTGACCCTCGATGATAACCTTAATCCGGTTCCGGACATCGCCGGAAGCTGGAAAGTAGATAAGGGCACCGTGTATACCTTCACACTGAAGAAGGGTGTTAAGTTCCATAACGGACGTGAGGTTAAAGCGGCGGATTTCAAATACTCGTGGGAGCGTGCCGCCTCGCCGCAAACCCGGTCGCAAACTGCCCTCACCTACCTGGGAGATATTATCGGCGTCGAGGAGATGCTTGACGGCAAAGCGAAAGAAATCAGCGGCGTGAAGGTGGTCGATGATTACACACTACAGGTTACCATCGATGCACCCAAGCCGTATTTCCTCTATAAGCTTGGTTATGTCACGGCTTTTGTCGTCGATAAGAACAACGTGGCGCAGGGCGGGGAGTGGTGGCGCAAGCCGAACGGCACGGGTCCCTTCAAGCTCAAGGACTGGCAAAAGGGTAGCTCTCTTGTGCTGGAGTGGAACCCCGACTTTTACGGCGAGAAGGCGAAGGTCGCCACCGTGACATTTAAGATTCTGGCGGGTGTGCCGATGCGCATGTACGAGACCGGAGAAATCGATGCCACCGGTGTTTCTATGTCTTATATCGATATGGTCACAGATAAAGAAGGACCTTATCTGAAAGAGCTGACTATTCTGCCGGAGTTGAGCTTCAGCTACATCGGGTTCGATAGCGCCAAACCGCCGTTCGATGATGTTAATATCCGGCGTGCCTTTGCCCTGGCAATCGATAGGAAAAAACTCGTCTCGTTGATTTTCAAAGATATGGTAGCGCCCGCCTCCGGGATTCTGCCACCGGGAATTCCCGGTTATAATGCACAACTCAAGGGTCTCGAGTTCGATGTTGCCCGCGCCAGGGAGCTTATCAAGCAATCTAAATACGGTGACGTAAGCAAACTACCTCCTATCACGCTTACTACCAGTGGTTATGGTACATCGGTTGGTTCCACGCTGGAAGCCATTATCCACGAGTGGCGTCAGAACCTGGGCGTAGAGGTAAAAGTACGCCAGCTGGAGCCGGAGATTTTCTTCTACACCCTCAAGGAAGAAAAAGACCAGATGTTCGACATCGGCTGGATTGCCGATTACCCGCACCCGCAGGACTTCCTCGAGATTCTCTTCAAAAGTGGGGTAGATAACAACTGGGGTGATTATGCTAACGCTGAAGTCGATGCCCTGCTCGAAAAAGCGGGAATCGAACCGGATAACGCGAAGGCGCTTTCTTTATACCAGCAAGTCGAGCAAAAGCTCGTGGACGATGCCGCTTGCATACCGCTCTGGTTCGGTAAGAACTACGAGCTCGCCAGGTCATATGTTCAGGGTTATAAACCTACACCGATGGGCACCGTAAAGCTGAACAAGGTCTCTGTTAACAGGTAAGTCTCGCTGATTTATCGCATTATTATATTTACCGATTCAAATACTTTAAGGGGTGTTATACAATAGGACCATAGGAGGTGACCGTATGCCATATTACGTTATGCTGACCAAGTTGACCGCGGAGGGAAGAAAGACCCTCATGGCGAATCCCCGCCGTCTCTTCGAGGTGAATAAAGAAGTGGAAAAAATGGGTGCCAAAGTGCTGGCGCAGTATTCATTGCTGGGCGCTTACGATTTTATTAACATCCTGGAGGCGCCGAGCAATGAAGTAGTGGCGCGGGTTTCCTCGGCGCTCGGTTCCAGGGGTACCCTTGAGCCACTAACTATGGCGGCGATGAGTATTCAGGAATTCGTCCGGGAGCTGGAGACCGCCAAGATTATCAAGGATTAGTCTACGTACCCCCGTTTCCAAATGCTCTTGTGGATAAGCCGGCACCATCTTTCTTGTTTGAGAGAGATGGATAGCGTAAGCTGTGTTTAGCATACTCCACTGAACGAAGCTTCCCCGGTCCGGGTGGCGCGTTCTTCGCGGCGAACTGATTAAACACCCGCCCAGCCGCAACCGGCTCTGGTTCTGTTCGTCATTGACCGGAGTCGGCTTGTCCGGTTCAATCTTATCTTCCCGTTAATGTTTTTTCTCCCGCCACACCGGTCATTCATTGTGGACCTCCTTACGGACGTTTGTGGTGATTATAATTCTGCACACCGCGTACTTCAATCATAATAGAGCTATCAGCCAATAGCGGTCAGCTTTTCCAGGGCAATGCGCGCCGCTTCAGCCTCCGCCGTCTTCTTGTTTTTACCCATACCCTGCGCCAGCACCTCTCCCCCTGATTTAACCTCGACCACGAATGTGCGGTCATGGTCCGGACCGATGGTTTCCGCCAGGTGGTAGCCTGGTGCCGGCTGGGCAATCCCCTGCAAAAATTCCTGTAGCCGCGATTTGTAATCCGTGACCACACCCTGGCTGAGCGCCGACTGCAGTTCTGCCTCCAGCAGTTTCCAGACCAGCGCCCCGGCAATATTAGGGCCCTGGTCCAGGTACACAGCGGCGATCACCGCTTCCAGCCCGCGCGCCAGGTTGGCATGCTTCTCCTTGCCCCCGCTCGTTTCCTCCCCTTTGCCAAGGTAGAGCTGGTCGCCCAGCCCGATGTTCTTAGCCACCTGCGCGAGCGTCTCCTGCTTTACCAAATAGGCGCGTAGCTTGGTCATCTCACCCTCGCTCAGCTCCGGAAAGTCCAGGAACAGCTTTTCGCCCACCACCAGCCCCAGCACCGCATCGCCGAGAAATTCGAGCCGCTCGTTGGAGTTGGGGGCGAGGGTGGGGTTTTCATTAGCATAAGAGCTGTGGGTCAGTGCCTGCGAGAGGAGGTCCGGCTGGTTAAAGGATACTCCGAGAATCTGTTGAAAAGCCGTCAGGTCAGTCACGTTCTGCACCCCTGGAAAATAAAATCATAGAAAGCATACGTGGATAAATAGGGAAGTGTCAAATCGGCGTGTAGTGGAAAATCCGAAATCCGTATCTTGTCCTGAACTTGATTCAGGATTCGGAATCGGTTCAAGACAAATACGGAATAAATCATGATTGTGAAATTCTCAGTTGCAAAACGCAGATGCTATTATTGGCCGTTCCGGCTCAGGCCGAAATCCAGAAGAGCCTCGTTTTTAGCGGCGCGTCTTCTTTTCAGCCACCGGGAGATTCTTCGTTCATCCTGATGTATCGGGGACTTCTCAGAATCTTGCATGTCCCTTGCTAAAGACACCATGAAGTAGGAAAATGGAGTGCCCTTTCCCGATACAATCTAATGGATTCTCATGGAAGGTAATGACTTCCCTTGCCCTACCCTGAGATCCTTTGTCGTCCCCGTATCAAGTACGGGGCAGGCCTCGTATCAAGTCTTGTCCCGTACCGCGATACGGGAACGGGGCAGGCTGTAGCAATCTCACGCTTAATGTAACCCCTTTTTTTAACCAGAGATTGCTTCGCTTGAGTTTACCCTGAACGAAATTGAAGGGCTCGCAAAGACAGACTGAGCGATGTCTCAACATTTATTCTGACGCTTGTATTAATAGTCCCCAGCAGTAGCTTTTCAATCCGCGATTTCCACCTGGGTAGCACCGATGCCTCCGCGGTTTCCATCGGCAGTCGAGCATGTCCTGACCAGCGGGTGGTTTGATAATTGATGTCTCACCGCCCGTCGCAGTACGCCCGACCCTTTGCCATGGACCACCCACACGCGGCGTAAGCCTGCCCGGAACGACTTATATAAAAATTCATCCACCAGCGGCATAGCTTCAGCCACCGTCATGCCGTGGAGGTCGAGTGTATCGTTTACCTCTTTCATATTGTTTGAATTCCTTTTTTAGATATTGGCTATTGTGGTGCTATCTTCGCGCCGATGGCGAGGAACCGCAGGGGGTGAGTCCCCGTGTTGAGTAGCGTGTGTGTTAACCTTGGCGGGAGATAAATGGCGTCTCCTTCCCTGACCGTACGTTCCTCTCTCCCAACC
Source organism: Dehalococcoidia bacterium (assembly GCA_030691775.1). Lineage (GTDB taxonomy): Bacteria > Chloroflexota > Dehalococcoidia > Dehalococcoidales > Fen-1064 > JAURWL01. Next base: position 1,063 of record JAUYDN010000091.1, on the reverse strand, counting down.
TTGATTTTACCCACACCGCTGAGAATGAAGAATACCTGCTCTTCATTATCGTGACGGTGCGGCTCAACCGCCGTGCCGGGATTGACGATGTTCAGGTGGAAGACATCGATTGAACTTGAAAACTCTTTTTCTTCAAACAGCTCCCATTGCGACACTGTGTCGTTATGGGCGGTCTTAGCCGGTAGAGTGTATATGCTTCTGACTTTCATCAGGCACCTCTTTTCGTACAAATTATGCACTATCATATCGCACATGATGCGGGCTAGCAACCGATATTGGCTGGTAAAGATAAAACATACTACCCGATACAGGATGGAAGAAAACCGAGACCCGGGGACTGGATTCTTCGCGCGCAAACCACACTAATCGTGCGGGAGGATTGCAGGCGCACTCAGAATCATTCATCCCGAATTTATTCTTTTTTAGGGTTCAATACCCCGCCGCTTGCGGCGAAAGGAGTAAAATAGATACGAAATGCCGTCGGTTGGTTGTTGTGATACCCCGACGCTTGCGTCGGGGAGAATGTCATTTCGGTATCACGAAGTAGGGAAAACCCCGCTCCTCTTTGTCATTCCCGCCCCCGCATCCAGTCCCGACTGAATCGGGATGGCGATGAAATCGCTCATGCGGGGCAGGCTCCGAGCGGGAATCCAGACGTATTCCTCTTCTTCTATATGTAACGACATATATGATTGCGCATAATAATACCACCAGTATGGGTTTAGAGACGTGGGGTATAAGGGGTCTGCGCCCCCTTATTGTCCTATTGTCATTCCGTACCCCGTATCAAGTGCGGGGCAGGCTTTGATACGGAATCCAGAAATCCTAGCCGATAATGCGGGTATGGTCTTCTGGATTCCCCGCTCCCGCATCGCAGTACGGGACAAGCTTTGCGGAGAATGACGATTCGTTAGGCCGGCAATTACTACTCAGAGCATAAACATGTTTGCATAAGACGATTTGTGGTGGGTTACGTCCTCTCGAAATCTGAAAGCCGACACCCCTTGAAACCGGACTAACCCACCCTACAAGATGTAATCTACTTAATGCTCTGCGTAATAAG
>JAUYDN010000156.1 GCA_030691775.1 Dehalococcoidia bacterium | reverse complement strand
AATTAGCGTAGTGTCTCCGAAATAACTTGACAATTACACATGAAGTGTGGTGCCACGGACGAAATATGAAAATGATGGTAGCAAAGGGTGGGAAAGCAAGATGACTGCCAACTTGCACAAGGGAGTTGAGAGGGGCGTCAGCCCCTCTCAAAATAGTTCTTGCCCCTTCTCCGCAGAGAAGGGGCAAGAGCCTGCCCCGCACTTGATGCGGGGGGATGAGGCGCTGTGTAAGAACTGGCATCTTTTATTCAGAATTGTAAAGCTGTTATTGAGACACTACATTAGCAAGTATCAAGCAAACCCGATGTTCTAATATCTAATTACGAAAACCCGCTGACTGCTGATAGCCGAAAGCGAGCTATTGCCATCTTCGTTTGCCCCCACAGCCCCAAATAGTGCACAATAATAGTAGGTGGCGTAATATGGTGGCAGTGGCCGACCTATTCTCCCTTAAAAGTAAGGTTGCGCTCATTACCGGGGCACGTCGTGGCGTTGGCGCGGCGACAGCGCAGTTGTATGCAGAGGCAGGTGCTGACCTTGCTCTCTGCGATATCGAGGTAGGCTCGGGCGAGCTTAATGCCCTCACGCAGAAAATCCGCCAAATGGGGCGGCGGGTTATTTCTTTCAAAGCGGACATTTCCCAGAAGACCGATGTCGATAACCTCGTTAATCTTGCCCTGGATGAGCTGGGGCACATCGATATCCTGGTGAACAGCGCCGCCATTGGCAAAGGCGGACCGCTTGTTGAGACACAGCTTCCGGACTGGGATGATGTCATCAATACCAACCTCCGCGGTTGTTACCTGTGCTGTCAGGCAGTCGCCAGGCACATGATTACCCGCAAGACCGGTCACATCATCAATATTGCATCCGTCGAAGGTTTTATGGCAGTCCGCGACCATGCCAGCGCATACTCGATTTCGAAAGCCGGTGTCATCGAGCTGACACGCGGGCTGGCGCGTGAGCTGTCCCGCAACAACATTCATGTCAACGGCATCGCTCCCGGTTGTTTAAGCACACAGATGGTGCCTTATCTCCAGCGTGACCCGGCACGTCAGAGGTTAGTGGATGCCCGGGCACTGAAGAACCGCACCGGGGAACCGGAGGATGTTGCCGCGGTAGCTTTGTTTCTGGCATCACCGTCATCTGTCTGGGTACATGGTGAAATAGTCGTCGTTGATGGCGGGATGCTGGCATAGAAAATGCGATGAAAGTAGCTGATTTATATTCCCTTACCGATAAGGTCGCTGTCGTTACCGGCGCACGGCGTGGTATCGGGGCGGCAATTGCCTTGACCTACGCGGAAGCGGGCGCTCATGTGGCTATGTGCGATATCGAGATGGCAGATGGAGAACTTGATGCGGTAGCGCAAAAGATAAACGAATTGGGACGTAAAAGTCTGGCACTCAAGGCGGATGTTTCGGTCAACACCGATGTTCAGTATGTTGTCCGTAAAACGATTGAAGAGTTCGGACGGATTGATATTCTGGTAAACAACGCCGGTAGTGGCAAAGGCACCAGACTTCTAGAAACTACGGAAGAAGATTGGGACCACACGCTTGCGGTCAACCTGAAAGGCACGGTGCTCTTCTGCCGGGAAGTCGGGAAACACATGGTGGAACGGCAGTCAGGCTGTATCATCAACATCGCCGCTATCGGCGGGTTGAAAGCAATCCGCGACTATGTCCGTCCGTATGCCGCCGCTAAAGCCGCGGTGATAATGCTCTCGCGGGAGTTTGCCAGGGAGGTGGGTCCATTCAATGTAAGGGTGAACGCCATCGCACCGGGTGGCATCCGCACCGAACTAACGCGTTCCATCTGGGGCGACCCGGAGCGGCTGAAACAGGCGACAGCGGGTACATTCATGGGGAGAATGGCTGAGCCAGAAGAAGTAGCTTCCGTTGCCCTGTTCATAGCGGGGGAAGGGGCGGCATGGATTACCGGGCAGGTTATCCGTGTCGATGGCGGCGCACTGGCATAGCTTGACCTCACCCAACCTCACCACCTCCCAAATCCCAATAAACAAGTTACAAACACCAAACAAATTCCAATATCAAAATTTCAATACCACTAATTAGCCTCAACACGCCTTAAAATGCTATATATTGTAGCAGAAATTTTATAGGTTCTCTTGACAAAAGGCAATAAGAACGTAAAACGAGGCATCCGCGAAACTAAAACATATGCTGGAAAAACCCCCTTCAGTCCCCCTTTACGAAAGGGGGAAATTGTATCCTCTCCCTTTGTAAAGAGCTTGCCCCGTATGAGCGACTTCATCGCCATCCCGATTCAGTCGGGACAAGATACGGGGGAGATTGTAAAGGGTTTCAGTTGTTTCGCGGGAAGCTCTAAAACACGGAAGTGCTTATAAGGGGCTGGAGCGGGACCGAGGATGCCATGGTTTACGCTATCGATGTGACCTGCGCGCAATGACAGCAATTCAAAAGGCGTAAGAAAGAAAGGGAATCCGGAGGTCTTCTTTAGTCACGAAGGTCGACCTTCAACCAGCACCCGGTAAGCAAACTTGAGCATAATCTCCTGGTGATGGATATCCTGCTCCACCCCACCTCCGAAATGCCCCTCATCGAACCAGTGTACCTCGACCTGTTTACCCAGCGCTTTCATCCTGGCTTCGTATACTTCCACGGGGCGCGCCGGTGTACGCGTGTCGTTGCGTCCCTGGATAATCAGAACCGGCGCCTTTACGTTCTCTACGTAAGTAATGGGCGAAGCCGCGGCGTAAAGCTCCGGCTTTTCCTCTGGCGTGCCGCCAAAAATCACCACCGAATACCCTTTCAGTCCCGCGGAGAGGTCTTCATATTCCATTGCCCAGTCAGTGGTTGCCGTGCCCGCCATACCTCCCGCCCACAGGTCCGGGTGTTTACCCAGCGCCAGCAGTGTCAGATAGCCGCCATACGACCAGCCGTGAAGGAGAATTCTGCGCGCGCCGGCGATGCCCTCCCTGACAAGCCAGTTGTGCGCCGCTACCGTATCCTCCACCTCCCAGTTCCCGATGTCTCCCCAGATTTTCTCCCGGAACACCCGCCCGAACCCGGTACTGCCGCGGTAATTGATTGCCAGGAAAGCAAAACCGTGGTCGAGCCACGCCTGGCTGTTGGGCATAAAATACTCCACGGTGGCGGTCTCCGGGCCGCCGTGCATATGCAGTATCGTCGGGAAGGGACCAGGACCGTCCGGCAAGCCCAGCCAGCCCTGAATCATCTGCCCGTCAGAAGAGCGGTAAAAGATTTGCTTCCACGGATGACCCGGCGGTACCTCGCCTGAAGGTAAAACAGTACGCGCTTTCCGACCGGTCACTGTATCCAGCGCGATAAGCCGGGATGGGTGGGTGGAGTCCTGCCAGTTCATAAAGATTTCACCACCCGGGGCAAAGGTGGCGCCCATACCGTAATACCCCCCCGGATGGTCGAGCCATCTCAATGCGCGGGTGGCTATGTCATAAACCGCGAGGTGCTGGACTGCCTGGTAAGAGCGGGCGAGCAGAATATGTTTGCCATCGCCAGACCAATCGAGTGGTGAGAAATCACCTTCCATGTCCGGCAGGGGAAGGTTGGTACATTCGCCTGTTTGCGGATTCCAGAAGATTGGCCGACTGAACCCGGTGCGGGTAGAAACTGCCAGAAAACGGTAATCGCCGGGCAAGGGAGAGAACCCGAAGGGCCAGAGCGCAGAACCCGCTTCCCATAACTCCCTGATTTTTCTCCCTGAAACGGTTTCGAGTGCCACCAGGCTGTAGTGCTGGAAAGACGTGTGTTCCGGTGAGGTGACAACGCCGAGCTTACCATCATAAGAAAGCATTGGTCCGAACGTAATCCTGGGGCAGTGGTACAGCTCACGGCTGGCGCCGATTTTATCGCCTTCAACAGGCATCGCGATAACGTGGAAGCCATCGTTGGCAATCGTGCTGGCGAGCAGATTTCCCGAGCGGCTGATATTCAACCCGAACGCGGAATAAGGAGACAAACCAGGAGTAATATCCTGCGGTTCGCCACCTTCCCAGGGAATACGCACATAATGCCCGATTTCGTTGCCACCATCGTCCTGCAAATAATAGACCCAGCGACCGTCCGGTGAAATACTGCCGAAGACCGTCCCTCCGGGGTGGTGGGTTAATTGACGCAGGCTGTTGCGAGGTACATCCCAAGCATAGAGCTGGTACTGGCCGGACTGGGAGCTTCCCACCAGTCCACGCGACGGCTCGCGCCGCGCCATCTGCGACCAGGTGATGTACGGCGCGCGGTAGCGCTGTTTCCACGGTGCATTTTCGGCGAGCAATGGTTTTTTGAGCATATACAGTCATCTTTAAGAATATAAACGGAAAAGACCTGATACTATTGTAACGGATTTGGAAAATGCCATGCTACACGATATTTTCACCATTCCGACGAAAGCCGGAATCCAGTCTCTGGCGCAATTTCAGGCGTGAGGTTAATCATACCTGATGCCAGCTAACCCAACGTGCACCATACTTCGCGCCGCTTCAGATTGCTTCGTCGCATCGATGTCATAGAAGCTCCTCGCAAAGACGGGGGTGGATTCTTAATCGTCTGTTAGGTGATTGATTATTGTTAATTCCTTGGCGTTTGATAGTTGGTGGCGGGTACGGTAGGGCGGGGAACGTAGGGGCAACCCTTGGAGCTTGTCTCATTAATATCATTCCCGATACTAACAAGGATAGAAATGGGTGTCATTCTGGAGCGAAGCGAAGAATCTCAGAGTGGGGGAATAAGACAACGCCT
>JAUYDN010000090.1 GCA_030691775.1 Dehalococcoidia bacterium | reverse complement strand
TTTGCGGGCAGTAGACCGGAAACAAAAAGAGTTCTGTCCCGAATGCCGATAATGTAGAGAAAATAACAAATTTCAAGTATCAAGTCCCCTCTTTTCCCCACAAGATAGTTTTGCCTTAAAAGTCGAGTGACCCTGTCACCCTGAGTCCTTCGGTATCACTCAGGATAAACTGCGCGAAGGGTCTCCCTGCCTACTGAGTAGTGTCGGAGATTCTTCGTTCACTTCGCTCCTCTGAATGACATTTGAAGCAACGCCCCGCCAGATAGTAACTTCAGATAGCGTTCAGTGTTTTCTTGATACTTACTAATGGTCTTATAATAGTACGTATTATCCCCCTTTGAAAAGGGGGATACAGGGGGTTTTGAAATCCCTCTCAATCTCCCCCGTATCAAGTGCGGGGCAGGCTCTTTGCGAAAGGGAGAGGTTCAGGTTTTCGGAGTCCATCTTATTATGAGACTCTCAGTAATTATCGAAATTTGATAATCGGGGGTGAATATGGGACAAGGAAGAAGCGGGGATTGGAATTTAGATTCCAGCTCCCGTATCACTGTACGGGACAGGCTTCGCTGGAACAAGGTTTACGGTTTAGAATTTTCTTGCTTTGTTTTCCACCGCTCCCCGGGTACTGTCAGCGTCACCGCAGTGCCGTATCCCGGCCTGGAGTTGATGGCAAGACTACCACCGAGCAGGTCGGCGCGTTCCTGCATCCCCGCCAGCCCGATTTTCCCCGCCTTGACGAAGCGCAGGTCTTCGCCCCTGTCAAACCCCTTGCCATCGTCCTTGACCTCGATAACCGCATTACGCGTGTTGAATTTGATGATGACGCGTGCTTTTGCAGCGGCGGCGTGCCGCCAGACGTTGCGTAATGCTTCCTGGATGACACGGTAGATGAGCAGTTCGTCTTCCGGCGTGAAATGCCGTTCTTCACCTTCGATGCGTAGCTCGATATTGAGACCGGTCTGCTGTTGCACCTGAGAGACCAGCTCTCGCACGGCTGGCAAAAGACCGAGGTAATCGAGTGTGGGCGGGCGCAGGTCCTGTGTAAAGAGCCGCATACGCGCCAGCACAGAATCGATTTCCGCTCGTATTTCCTGAAGCGGTTTTACTATCCTGGAACGCTTCGCCTGGGCGCCGGTCAGTTCATCGACACCGCGGGAAAGGATGCTGAGTGCCTGGATAGAGTCGTCATGAAGCTCCCGGGCGATGCGTTTGCGTTCCTCTTCATGGGCACGCGTTGTCTGCCGGGCATACAGACGCAGGTTTTCAGAAAGCTGGCGCTCCCGCGTCATATCTCGCGAGATGTGCTGGAAGACCGGCTGACCGCGCTCATCGCGGATAAGAGAGGTAGTGAGCATAATGATAGCCTGTGTGCCATCCTTACGGATGACCCTTTGTTCATAAGGCTGTTCCACCTCGATACCCGAGAGAAGTTTACGCCGCACCTCTCTCGCCAGCTCCAGTGCTTCCGGGGCAAGAAAGCTGGCAACACTCGTGCCGATGACTTCCTTAAGTGTATACCCGGTATAGTCAGCGGCGGCCTGGTTAGCCGCCACAATCTTGCCATCGAAGTCCTGCATCCAGATAGCATCATGCGCCTTCTCAAAAAGCTCCCGGTAACGCTGTCCCGCTCTTTCTTTCTCCTCCGAAAGCGTCGCCCGCTCCAGCGCCACGCCCAGTTCGGCGCCGATGAGTGTGAGCAGTTGTTCCTCTTCCCGTGCAAACCGTTTGCGCGCGCGGGAAAGGACGCAAAGAGTGCCGACCACCTCGTCCTGCGCCATCAATGGGACGATGTACTGTGAACCGATACCCTCCCGTTTGACCACTTCACGGGAAAGGCGCGGGTCGTTAGATGAGTCTTCGATGAACGCCGGTTGGCGGGACCGCGCCACCCAGCCGTTGAAACCCTCACCGACCTTCAAGCGGTCGACCCCGCCGGCGAACTCTGCGCTCACCCCGCGGTACTGCCGCAGTTCAAGCTCGCCGGTGGGACGGTCGATAAGATAAATCAACACACCATCGGCGGCGACGGCTTCCATGACTTTGTCCGCCGCAGTAGTCAAAATCTCACTCAGGCTCGCGAGCTGGTTGATGGCAGTGGTGATAGAATGGAGCACGGAAAGCCGACGTTCGTTCTCACGGATAGTCGCGATGTAAGATTGCAGTTCCCGGCGTATGGACTCCAGCTCGAGTAACGCCTGCTCGCGGCGTCCCACTTCCCGGCGGTGACTTTCAAACCACCAGTTGAAACCGGCGCCTGCCACCAGCACCGCAATTGTCTCGTAGATAGCGTCTAGCGGGAAGCGGGTATCGATAAAAAGTCGGGGTAGCATGGTCAGCGCCGACGCGACAAGGTAGACGATTCCCCCGCCCATCCCGTGTACAATCCCGGCAACGACAATCACGGCGAGGAGGAGCAAACGCTCGATGCTGTGGCGTTCCAGTCCGAAGAGGGCGCTGATACTGGAACCAGAGGCAAGAAAAAATTCGGAATAGTGGAGAAAGACGCCGCCGAGAAAGCAGAGCAGGATGAGCCAGAAGAGAGGCTTACGCAGTTCACCTGCCAGCCGCTTCATCAGTGATTGCTATCCTCCTCCCCACTCAGGTTAAGCCAGCCCTTCCGCAGGCAATAGACAATGGCTTCCGTCCGGGAATAAACACCGAGTTTATCGAAGATATTACGCCAGTGTGTCTGCACGGTACGTGGTCCGATATTCAAAAGCGTGGCAATCTGTTTATTGCTCAAGCCTTCCGCCCCTTTACCCAGGACCTGCAATTCCCTCTGGCTGAGCACATCCGGCTTTTCCTGCTGAGGGCGGGCTTGCGGACTGCGCATCTGAGAAAAAACCACGCGGGCAATTGCCGGGTGCAGAACTGACTCGCCTTCATGGGCACTACGAATGGCGCTGGTAAGCTCCCGGCCGCGGACGTTCTTCAGTAAATATCCCGCCGCGCCAGCTTCAATCATGGCGGTGATGAACTCCGGGTTATCATACGCAGTCAGGACCAGGATTTTGGTCTGGGGTATGCTCCCTTTGATTTGCCGCGTCGCTTCGATACCGTTCAAGCCTGGCATGGCGATGTCCATGAGGACGATGTCCGGTTTGAGCAGTTTTACCTGCCGTACCGTTTCCTCACCGTCTCCGGCTTCGCCTACCACGGTCATATCGTTCTCACGGCGGATTAATTCCGCCAGGCCTTCTCTGACCACAGCATGGTCTTCTGCCAGGAATACCGATATCTTACCCATATTCAAGTAGATTATACCACGTAAGTATCTTCAGACTCACATCAGTACCCCGCCCCCCACAATCCCTTCTTAAATCCAGGACAACAATATCTAAATCTCAAACCAACCGGCTTTTTCTCTGACACCTGCCGGAAGAGGCCGTGCCAATCTTACCGCGACTTCCTCCTGCCCTCACTCAAATTGCGTACTACCGCAAATCCATTATGCGCTTGAAATTATCCGCCGTATGCTTCTCAATATTAAGTATATCGTGCATTGCTACGAAAATAAGGGAGCCCCCCCAAAAAAAATGTCATACCAGCCCCGTATCGTGGTACGGGGTAAACTCCGGCTGGTATCCAGAGAGCGAGAAAGCGTCTGGATTCCCGCTCGGAGCCTGCCCCGCACTAGTTGCGGGGGCGGGAATGACAAAGAAGGGCAGGGTTTTTCACACTTTGTGGTGCCCGTATAATCGGCATGAACGATTCTGTAGGAAGCAAATGGTGGAAAAAACGACCTGCATACTGATTATCGATTGCGAGTCCGGTTTTGCCGAGACGGCGCGCCTTGCTCTATCCGGCAATTTCCGTATCGTATGCGCCGCTACCGCCGACGATGGCTTTAAAAAAGTCCTGGGAGAAACGCCGGATATCGTCGTCCTCGGTTACCTGGAGCCGAGAGGAGCATCCCGCCAGTTTGCTGTAAAGCTGGCGGAAGAAAAAAAGACCGCACACATTCCCCTGCTGGTAGTCGATGTGCGCCCGGAAGACTATCCACGCAAGGGGTGGCGCTGGGGGGACGGATTCAGTCATAATATAAAGGGCTACGTGTGGCGTCCTTTAGATGCCCCGGACCTTAAGAAAACCGTAGAAGGCGTGCTCCAGCGAGCCCGGTCAGGCTCCATGAACCTGACGGAAGTTGCACAACAGACCGAGGAAATGTTAAAACGTATTGACCAGTTGAAAAAACTGCTGATGTCCGAACCGGACAATAAACCAACCGGGTAAAACAGAAAGGAACATATGCTACAAACCAGCAAACGTGAGAAGATTCTGGTAGTCAGTAGTGGCACCGAGCTTGTCGAGATGGTCAGGCGAGCGGTCGATGGCACACTGGAAATTCTCCATGCCAGCAGTCTACAGCAAGGGCTGGATATGGCGCGGAAGGAGCTACCCGGAATGATTGCCCTCGGCTACCTCGAAACGCGGGGCGCCGCTTTTGAACTGCACCGTAAATTGCACGAAGGCTGGATTACACGGAACATCCCCCTGCTCGTCATCGATATCGACACGGCAAAGCGTGTCCTGACGCGTGAAGAGGGCATGCAGATGGAAGTCGATGAGTATATCTCTCTCATCGGCGAAGGTCCGGATGCGGCCGCACGCCTGGTAGAGCCAATCGGGCGGCTCAAGGAAAAACTCCAGGACCGCCTGCAGGGACGCGTCAATACCCTCAAGGAAGCCATCCTCAGCCCTGATATTTTTACCATAACCTGGGAACAGATTCCCGGCAGGGGTGCCTTCGAGATGCAACAGGAAGAGCTCATCGAGAACGCTCGCCGTGCCGCCCGCAGGGGCAAAGTGCATGCTATGAGCGTTACGGACAATCCAGGCGGCAACCCGGCAATCTCCACGGAGATGCTCTGCACCGAAGTCAAGAAGCTGGGCATCGAGCCACTGGTGCACCTGGCATTCCGTGATAAAAACCGTAACCAGTGTGAAAGTCTGCTCTACGGCCTGGCGGCGCTGGGAGTGCGCAACGTGCTGGCGCTCACCGGCGACTTCCCGCAGACCAGCAGTTTCAATACCCGCCCGAAACCGGTCTTCGACCTCGACTCTGTGCAGGGTTTACAGCTCATCGAGAAAATGAACCGCGGCATGGAACACGAAGCGATGGGCAAGAAGACCGTCCTGGCGCCAACGGACTTATTCGCCGGGGTAGCCGTCTCGCCTTTCAAAGCGGTGGAAGCCGAACTGATAGGGCAGTATTTCAAACTGAAAAAGAAGATTGAAGTCGGCGCTAAGTTCATAATCACGCAGGTGGGTTACGACGCCCGCAAATTCCACGAGGTCCTGCAGTGGCTGAAGGTGAATAATTTAGATGTCCCGGTGCTGGTGAATATTTACATCCTGCCCTACGGCGCCGCCCGCACCATGAACGCCGGGCAAATACCCGGTTGCGTGGTCACGGATAAACTGCTCGCCAAACTGGACGAAGAGCGGAGCGCTAAAGATAAGGGCCGGCAGACCCGGCTCGACCGCGCTGCTAAAATGTATGCCATCGCTAAAGGCATGGGTTATGCCGGGGCGCACATCGGCGGGCATGGCGCTACTTACGAGATGGTCGATTACATCGTTACGAAGGGCGAAGAGCTTGTCCCGAAATGGCAGGAGCTCCTCCCTGAATTCGATTTCTCCCAGAACGACGGTTTCTACTATTTTGTGAAGGACGAAAAGACCGGTCTCAATACGGATAAACCAGCACCGCGAACCGCTAAGGCAACCCACCCACCCGTTTACCTGCTTTCACGGGCGGCGCACGCCACGATTTTCAACCCGGAGAGCGTTGTGTTCAAATCGTTCCGCCCCATCGCCAGGGCTATCGATGGCAGTCATACCCCGAAGCATGTCTTCGAAGACGCCGAGCACATCGCCAAAGTGGTGCTGTTCGATTGCCAGAACTGCGGCGATTGTGGCTTGTTCGATGTCGCTTTCCTCTGCCCCACCTCCCAGTGCCCCAAGAACCAGCGTAACGGACCCTGCGGAGGCAGTCATGAAGGCTGGTGCGAGGTCTACCCCGGAGAGCGATTATGTATCTGGGTCAGGGCTTACAGCCGTCTCAAGGGACACAGTGAAGAGGATACTATCGGCGAGTGTCTCGTGCCACCCAACGATTGGTCGTTACAGTACACTGCTTCATGGCTTAACTTTTACCTGGGACGCGACCATGTGGCAAAACGGCTGGGTATCGAACCGCCGGAACCAAAGAAAAAGAAGTTGAAGGAAGAGGCTAAACTGGAACCGGCGGCTAAACCGGAAAAGCCGCCTATCAAAGCTGAAAAACCACCTGCCGGGACCGGTGCCAGTCCTCCAGCCGTAGAGAAACAACCGGCACTCGCGGCAAAACCGGCGGAGAAAGATGGGGCATCGACTGCCCCACCAAAAGCAGGCTAGTGTAATGTCTCCGAAATAACTTGACAATTACACATGGAGTGTGGTGCCACGGACGAAATATGAAAATGATGGTTGCAAAGGGTGGGAAAGCAAGATGACTGCCAACTTGCACCAGGGAGTTGAGAGGGGCGTCAGCCCCTCTCAAAATAGTTCTGCCCCTTCTCTGCGGAGAAGGGGCAAGAGCCTGCCCCGCACTTGATGCGGGGGGATGAGGCACTGTGTAAGAACTGGTATCTTTTATTCAGAATTGTAAAGCTGTTATTGATACACTTCGCTAAGGCTCAGAATTTCAGACCGCTAATCCCATCAATATCTTGACCCCGAAGAATGAAACTTGAGAGTCATTATCTTGATGCAACCGAAACTAACATCATAGAGGGTAATGACGTCACTGCTACACCCTGAGATCCTTCGTCGTCCCCGTTTCTAGTACGGGGCAGGCTCTTCGGGAGTATTGACGGTACGGACTCCTCCAGGATGACAAGTAAGACTGTGACTCTGCGGATTAGCCTAAAAAGAGGATAGTTAGAGTTTAGATTCCAGCTCCCGTATCACTGTACGGGACAGGCTATGCTGGAACAAGGTTTCGTATCTAAAGTCTATTCCAGGTAAATATTGTCTATTAATCTTGGTATGCCTATTTTGACCGCCAAAGAGACGAGCGCCTTGCCTTTTATCACATCCAGCTCTTCCAGTGTTTCCGGGTCAGCAATGGAGATATAACCAATTTCTGCCTGCGGCTCTTTCTGAATCAACTCCGTCATTTGAGTGATAATCTTCTTAGCGTCACGCTCACCATGTATATAAAAGTCTTTCGCCAGCAATAGAGATTTATATAATACCGGTGCCGCTTTCCTTTGCGGAGGCGTCAGGTAGGAGTTACGACTGCTCATCGCCAATCCGTCAGGCTCACGTACCGTGGGACAAACAATCACGTTCACATTCATATTCAGGTCTTTCGCCATCTTCTGGATGACGAGTACCTGCTGGGCATCCTTCTGCCCGAAATACGCGTTTTGCGCTTCAACGATATTGAACAGCTTGTTGACCACCGTGGTCACGCCGCGGAAGTGCGTCGGACGGGAAGCGCCCTCCAGCCGTTTTGTGAGTTTATCCACATCCACCCACGTGTCATAACCGGGCGGGTACATCTCGCCATCCTTGGGCACGAAGACCACGTCCGTTCCCGCTTTCTCCAGCATCGCCAGGTCGCGCGGTAAGTCACGCGGGTAAGATGCTAAATCCTCTTTGGGACCGAACTGGGCGGGATTGACGAAGATGCTGGCAATGACGGACTCGTTCTCCACCCGGGCGCGCCGCACGAGAGATATGTGCGCCTCATGGAGGAAACCCATCGTGGGTACAAAACCGACGGACCCATTGAGAGCCCGTCGCACCTTTTTCATCTCCGCGATAGTATCAACGACTTTCATAATTGTA
>JAUYDN010000041.1 GCA_030691775.1 Dehalococcoidia bacterium | reverse complement strand
CGGATTTATCGCAAAGGCTTCACTGAGGTAGCGCTGCATCAGGAGGGCGATATTGCGCATGATAGCCAGGTCTACCTCTATCATCTCAGCCACGCCGGGGCGCTGAACCTTGACCACCATTTGCTCGCCGTTGATGGTGGCACGGTGCACCTGCGCCAGTGAGGCGGCGGCAAGTGGCTCATCCTCGAAATGGGAGAAGATTTCACTGATAGGGCGACCCATGTCGGACTCAATGACAGCCCTGGCAACTGCGGCGGGCACCGGAGCGACGCGGTTCTGCAGTCTCTCGAACTCAACGATGAACTCATGCGGCACCAGGTCAGGGCGTGTGCTCAGCATCTGTCCCAGCTTGACGAATGTCGGACCCATCTCCTCCATAGCCAGGCGCAGGCGCTGGGCGTGCGACAGGTGGGCGAACTCCTCGTTGCGGCGGAAGAGCCGCCGCTCAATGGTCACGTATTCCCAGAGCCGGATTTGCCCGAAGAACTCTCCGAAGCCGTACTTCACCAGCACGCCCACAATCTGGCGGTAGCGCTTCAAATGCCTGAAAGCGATGCCCGGTGTTATCAGCCTCGGCAAGCTCTCCTCCGGTACTCCGTATCACTACAATCTATTCTACGCTATTTTATGTCCAATTGGTTTGATTAGCAATAGAGTTCTATATAAGCGGGGTTGTTACCCTGCTAAAAGCCTGCTAATATATTATTTCTAGAATAGTGTTTTTAGAAAGGACATGTATGCTCAGGCTGGATAACACGTTCCTGGTCTTCATCGATGTGCAGGGTAACCTGGCTCAAGCCATGTATGAAAAGGAGGCGCTCTTTGATAACCTGCAAAGGCTTGTCAGGGGGATGCGGGTGCTGGAAGTACCGATAATAGTTACCGAACAGAACCCTAAAGGCTTGGGTCCGACCATTTCGCAACTGGCGCAACTGTTGACCGGCATCCCGGCGATTCCCAAGTTCGCATTTAGCTGTTGCGGTGACCCGCAGTTTGCGCAGGAGCTTCAAAAGCTGAACCGCAAGCAAGCTCTTATCGCCGGCATCGAGACTCACGTCTGTGTCTACCAGACGGCGATGGACCTGATGGCTCAGGGATATGAGGTGCAGATTGTCGCCGATTGCGTGTCATCGCGGACGGCGAGAAACCGGGATATCGGCTTTGCCAGGCTACAGGGCGAGGGCGCTAAGCTGACCTGTACCGAGATGGCGCTGTTTGAGCTCCTCAAGGCGGCGGAGGGCGCCAAATTCAAAGAAATCATCAAGATAGTGAAGTAGTTGTTTGTGCTCGATTCTGGTGCTAAACAATCTCCGCTATCGCCTCTGCGCTCCGGGTGAGACATAGAATATGAAGATGCAATGTCCGTAGTAGAAGGTCTGCGCGCTGGACATGTGCACATGAACCAGGTGTTCAATCTGCTCCCGCACCAGGGGTCTGCCCATCTCCCAGCCGTCCATGAACCTGTTCTTGACCGGCTCCCTGATGAAAGCCAGCTCGTAGTTCTCCTTTATCCGCTTAAGGCACGCCTGTTTGTCTTTCAGGTGATGCAGGACGCCCCACATCACCGCCAGTTCCCCGTGTGGTAAGCCCTTCTCCAGGTCCTGCACCTCAGCCATGATTCCCCTGGCTCTGGCACGCTTGACCAGGGATGCGCTAACGTCAAATCCACGTATCTTTTTGGGCAGGAACACGTCCTTGACCAGCACCGTCAGCTTGCCATCGCCGCAACCAAGGTCATCCATCTCACGCCCCTGGAAGATAGGCGGGACTATGTCCTTGAGCATCCTGAGCTGGTCTTTTATCTGGTGACCGATGACGGCGTTGGTGCCGAAAAGGAAGTATATCAGCTTCTCAAAATTGGCGAAAATATCTTGCCTCCTATTTTAAGGATGTTCTAACGACCCCATCCCCTTGTATCCCCTTCCCCTTGCGAAGGGGAAGGGGAAGTAGATTTTAGAGAGGGGACGAAGTCCCCTCTCGTCCGCCTCTGGCGGACTGCACCCCTGTTGCCTACCACGCCAATGAGGAAATATTTCTTAAGAAGGGTCCGCACCCTTCAGGGTGAATCTTCAGGATGAACCCCTCTAAGACGCCCCGTTTTTTCGTCTCCCCATATAATTGAAGTTTTTTACTAGGGGCATTCGCCTCTCTTTAACATTCCGTTTAGGGAAATGGGTATTGAAGCCAGCGCAACAGAGTACCTATGCCGAAATAGCCGGCGTAGGATATGAGCAGGCTCTTCACCATATTACCCGCTACGCATAGAGCAAAGAACTTGACCAGGCGGAAGCGCAGTGCCCCCATGGTGATAGCCATGGGCGCAAACATGGGATTGAAAATGGCGGACATGAGAAAGACCACTATGGAGCCGCGCTTCTGCGCCCAGTAAACGAACTTTGCCATGTGGGAGTTGGCGGCATCATCAACTGAGAAGTGGTTGACCCGGGGCAGGAACCTGCTGCCTTCGCGACCGAAAAGGTAAACCAACGTGCCGCCGGGGCCGGCACCAACCCCGGAAGCCACGCCAACAAGCAGGGGGTTAAGTATGCCGCCGAGGGTGAAGGTCACTATGATGTAGGAAATCGGTATCGGGATACTGCTGCCGGCAACCAGAGCCATTAAAAAAGCGCCGAGGTAGCCGTATGCCTGAAGTCCGGTGATGTAGTGCCAGAAGTAGATAATGACTATCAGTCCGGCTACCGTCAGCACCATGAAAAGGGCGCTCAGCAGTATGTACCTTACTCTGGAACTAATCTCAGTTCTCCATTCACTCCGAGAGTAATCCCATTATAGCATATCATCGCTTTTTGGTAGTAAAGGTCAGCGCCTCACCCACGAGGTCCACCTTTACCGTGTCTCCCTCCTTGAACTCTCCACTGAGAATCTTGGTGGCGAGCGGGTTCTCCACGTAGCGCTCTATCGCCCTTCTCAGCGGACGGGCGCCGTACTGCGGGTCATAGCCGACATCAGCCAGCCAGGACTTAGCCTTCTCCGTCAGCTCCAGCTTTATCTTACGCTCGGCAATGCGTGCCTGAAGGTCCTTCACCATTAGCTCGATGACCTTGTTCAACTGCTCCCTGGACAGCTCGTGGAAGACGATGATGTCATCGAGACGGTTCAGGAACTCGGGACGGAAGAGCTTCTTGACCTCGGTCATGACCTTGTCTTTCATGTCATCGTAGCTTTCCTTCAGAGCCTTAGCGTTGGGCTTTGGCGTGGCAAAACCGATTGCGCTCTGCCGCTTAATAAGCTCCACGCCGGCGTTGCTGGTCATGATGACCACGATATTCTTGAAGTCTACCGTCCTGCCATGACCGTCCGTCATACGTCCGTCATCGAGTATCTGCAGCAGGGCGTTGAACACCTCCGGATGCGCCTTCTCAATTTCGTCCAGCAGGATGACGCGGTAGGGACGGCGTCTTACCGCCTCGGTAAGCTGACCGCCCTCTTCGAATCCCACGTAGCCCGGCGGCGCGCCGATGAGGCGGGATACGGTGTGCCTTTCCTGGTACTCCGACATATCGAGGCGCACCATGGCATTCTCATCATCGAACATGAACCAGGCTAGCGTGCGCGCCAGCTCGGTCTTTCCCACGCCGGTGGGACCCAGGAACATGAAGCTGCCGATGGGTCTTCTGGGGTCTTTCAGTCCGGCGCGGCTTCTCCTGATTGCCTCGGAAATGGCTTTTACTGCCTCCTCCTGGTTTACCAAGCGCTCATGAATGCGCTCCTCCATGTGAACGAGCTTCTGGGCTTCGCCTTCCAGCATCTGCGACACCGGTATGCCGGTCCACTTGGAGATTAGCTCTGCGATATTATCCTCGTCCACCACCGCGTCTATCTTCTCTTTCTTCAGCCAATCGCCCTTGGCTCGCTTGTTCTGTTCTTCAAGAGCCAATCTTTCTGCCTTTATCTTAGCCGCACCTTCGTAGTCCTGCCGCTGTGACGCAGCCTCCTCCTCGTTGGTAAGCTGCTTGATGCGCCCTTCCAGTGATTTGACCTCGGGCGGTGCGCTCTCGGCGTCAATGCGCAGTTTGCTTGCCGCCTCGTCAATCAGGTCAATCGCCTTATCAGGCAGGTGCCTGTCCGCGATGTAGCGCTTGCCCAGCTTGGCGGATGCCTCCAGCGCTGCGTCGGTAATCTTCACCTTGTGATGCGCCTCATACCTGGGGCGGAGTCCCTTGAGCATCTCGATGGTGGCTTCGACGGTCGGCTCGCCCACGAATACCGGCTGGAAACGGCGCTCCAGCGCCTTGTCCTTCTCGATATGCTTGCGGTAATCATCCAGAGTGGTAGCGCCGATGCACTGTAGCTCGCCGTGCGCCAGCGCCGGTTTGAGCATGTTGCTGGCATCAATGGCACCTTCAGCCGCCCCGGCGCCGACTACGGTATGAATTTCATCTATAAATAGAACGATTTCGCCCCTGGACTCGCGTATCTCATCCATGACTGCCTTAAGCCGTTCCTCGAACTCGCCGCGGAACTTGCTACCAGCCACCAGCGCGCCCATGTCCAGCGCCGCCACCCGGCGGCCCTTCAGCGAATCGGGGACATCATCGGCGGCTATTTTCTGAGCCAGACCTTCGGCGATAGCGGTCTTACCGACGCCGGCTTCACCCACGATGACCGGGTTGTTCTTTGTGCGGCGGGTAAGTATCTGCATGACACGCTTTATCTCTTCCTCACGCCCGATTACCGGGTCGAGCTTGCCCTGTCTCGCCAGCTCCGTGAGGTCACGGCTGTACTTTTGCAGGGAGCGGTACTTGCTCTCCGCCCTGGCGTCGGTGACGCGGTGTCCGCCGCGAATCTCTTGAAGGGCGCGGTACACCTTCTCCTGGTCGACGCCGAGCCGCCGGAGAATATTTGCCGATTCACCATTCTGCTCGCCGGCTATGGCTATGAACAGGTGCTCCGTACCGATATACTCATCTTTCAGCCTCTCAGCCTCACCCGTGGCTGTCTGAAGGAGCCACTGTATCCTGGGAGTAGCATAAATCTGCCCGGTCTCATAAGCGACTTTGGGCATTTTGTTGAGCGTGGCTTCCACCTGCTCTTTCACCGGGGCTACGTTGACACGTAGCTGGCTCAGTATTTGCCCGACCAGCCCTTTCTCCTGCTGAAGCAGAGCCAGCAGGACGTGTTCAACATCCCACTGATTATGTTTAAAGCTACGCACCAGCTCCTGTGATTGTGCCAGTGCTTCCTGCGCTTGCTCGGTAAATTTTTCCTGTTTCATTTAACATCTCCTCTTAAATTCGTCAAGCTCTGATTCCAATCTTTCCAGTTGTTGCTGTAGCTCGCCCATGCGCCTTGCCATGCGCAGGATTACCTCGGCTGCCGCCAGATTCACACCAAGGTCTTCAATCAGTGTTTTCATGTGGCGGAGCTGGTCTAAATCGCTCTGCGAGTAAAGACGGATTTTGCCGCGGGAGCGGGAAGGCTCTATTATGCCGATTTTCTCGTAGTAGCGTAGCGTGTGGGTCCTGATGCCAAGTATCCTGGCGGCTACGCTAATCACGTATCTTGGTTCCGAATAATCCTGAAACTCCTGATTCATAGGTCACCTCACCAGTGCTGAGTTAGCTCGGGCGTAGCTCTTTTAGCTTACGGAACAGCTCCTTCTCCTGTGGCGTCAGGTCGCCTGGCAATACCACGTTTACCTTAGCCAGAAGGTCGCCATAGGTAGAGTCGCCCAGGTGGGGCATACCCTGCTTAGCCAGACGGAAGATGCGCCCGTTCTGGGTCTCGGGCGGTATTTTGAGAGCCAGTTTGCCCTTGATGCTGGGCACCTGCACCTCTCCGCCCAGCACCGCCACGGTCAGTGGCACGGCCAAGTCCACGTAAAGGTCATCGTCCTTACGCTCGAATACATCATGGGGTCTGACCGTTGTCACGAGGTACAGGTCACCGCTGGCACCACCCGCCTGACCCGGCTGTCCTTTACCTGCCAGGCGCACCCGCGAGCCGGTCTTCACGCCCGGCGGTATCTTGACCTCCAGGCGCTTGGTGTGGATGACAACACCAGCCCCTTTGCAGACCGAGCAGGGTAGATTGGCTATCCGCCCGGTGCCGCGGCAGGCTGAGCAGGCTTCCTCTGACTGAAGCGCTATGTTGCGGGTGGTCCCGTGATAGGCTTCCTCCAGGGTCATCTCGACAGGATACTCGATGTCCTGTCCCCTTCTGGCTCTGGGCCGGCGCCGGAACCCGCCCCCGAGTAAATCTCCGAAAATGCTGTCCAGGTCTGCCTCTGTGCCTTCGGAGTGGAAAGCCTGAGCGCCACCTTGTCCGAAGTCCCAGCCCCCCGCCTGCTGAGCGCCGGCGAACTGGTCGGCGTACTGCCACTTGTCTCCGTACTGGTCGTACTTCTTGCGCTTCTCCGCGTCAGAGATGACCTCGTAGGCTTCGTTTATCCCCTTGAACTTCTCCTCTGCCGACTTATTTCCAGGATTCACGTCAGGGTGGTACTTGCGTGCCAGCTTCCGGTACGCCTTCTTAATATCCTGTTCGCTGGCGTCCCGGGGCACGCCCAGGATGTTGTAGTAGTCTTTACCTGCCATTTTCCCCTCTAATCAAATTGTAAATCAAAAAATAGAGGAATATTATAATAAAACTTAACAATATAATATTAACTTATATAACAATTATTTACAAGACCAACATGGTGGGCTAGTCCCACTTGCTGATTTGTCCCACTATTTGCTATAATAAGCTCGTGGAAAATAAAATAATCAAAAACGATAAATTTCGTAAGATAGCTACGAATGTGAAACCAGATGCAAAAAAAAGGATAGTCCTTTCTAAAGCTGTGACGCCTGAAGGCGTCACATATCACATCTATTGCAACGAAATTGGACAAATAATACTCGACCCCCATATCAGTATCCCGGCATCTGAGGTCTGGCTGTATAAAAACACGGAAGCGCGTGAAGCAGTCGCGGCTGGACTTAAGGAAGCAGACGAGGGGAAAGTATCGAGAATAAACCTGAGCGATTTGTAGGACTTCCTTTTGTTTGAGATATATTGGACTTATCGAAGCGAAGCCGATTTCAACCTTCTAAAATCTGAGCCGTCTCTGAGTAAACGATACAAAGCGGTAAAGAAAACTATAGAGCTACTGGCATCCAATCCACGACATAACAGCCTTCGAGCACATGAGTTCTCAAGCCTTAAGGGTCCCGAAGGGGAGAAGGTCTTCGAGGCTTATGCAGAACAAAGCACCTCTGCGGCATACAGAGTTTTCTGGTGTTACGGTCCTTCTAGAGGTCAGATCACCATCCTTGCAGTCACAAGACATCCTTAGAAATTAGATATTGTTTGTTATCTGGTTTCCCGCCTTCGCGGGATAAGTCTTGGTTATTGGGATTTGGTGGGGACGGGTGGTCGAGGGGCTTAAGCACTCCGTGGGTCATGTATCGTGGTTCTCTTGTGAATACGCCAACCTTTCGGCAACTTAATAAACTCGTCCTCAAAGATGCCGGTGCCGGTGACCTGCGCCAGTTGTCCTTCCCTACCCACCACTGTCGCCAGGAAATAGGTACGGGTCATGGCATGGGTTCCAGAAAGCTGGACGAATATCGTATTGCGGACATGGTGCCGCAGTTGCGCGTTTCCCCGTTTCGCCACTTCACCCACCAGGTAAGCCTTTAGCTCCTTGTGTCCTTTGCAACACACCACCTCTTGCCTGCCTAAACGTTCGCTATAATAGCCGTCCGGCGCGAAAAGCTCCGTGTAAGTTTCTATGTCACCGCCATCGAAAGCGTGCGAATAGCGACTGATAAGGTCGAGTATCTCCAGTTTGTTTTCGGCGGTGCTCATTATTTCCTCCGTCTATTAGCTTAGGTTAATAGCTGTAGGCTTTTATTTGTTACCGAGGTTTTTCACGTATTTCCCTCAGGATACCTTTGACATCCGGATGGATTTTGCGGTACTTGATGCGCCAGCCCTCAGGCGTGCGGACAATCTCGTCCTCATAGACACTGGTAAGACCGACGAGTGGTAGCGAGCCTTCCGAGACGTTCGTGGTTATGAGGTAGGTGAGGGTGCGGGCGAGGTCGCGGGTAAGCTCGGTGAACATCGTGGTGCTCTGGTGATGACGCCCCTGACGGGTGCCCCGCCCCTGGTAAGCCCGCGCCGCGAAAGCCAGAAGCTGGTTGTGCCCCCTGACGATGATTTCGTCCGGTTGCCCGGCGCGCCCGTGGAAGATACCGTCCTCGGTAAATACGTTGGCGTATGCCTCCGGACCGTCTGTATCCGCACCGAACGAATATTTGCCGATAAGCTCCAGAATTTCCAGTTTATCCTCAACCACACCCATGCGGCAATCACCTCACCGTTTGTCGTTCGTCAAAGCTGAATACCATTCTAGGGATATAAAATGTGGTTGTCAAACAATCTGTCATGGCGCCGTGGCGCCACCCACGAACAATGAAAATGGAGGTGTCATTCTGGAGCCCTTCATAATCGTTCAGGGTAAACTCCGCGAAGAATCTCAGGGAGGTGCGATTTTCCCCCGCCACCAGATTCTTCGTCGTCCCGATAAAGTATAGGAGGCTCGGGACTCCTCCAGAATGACAAGATAGACCATTTTCTAGGTAATGGGTAAAGAGGGTAGCTATCAGCTTTCAGCATTCAGCTGTAGGCTTTCGGTGCTCTGGTTTAGTGTTTAGAGTTTAGAGTTTAGAGTTTAGAGTTTAGTGTTTACTTTGTTACGGTCTTGAAGTCTTGTACAACAAGCATGCCACCTGGTGTCCACCGCCGGCATCCGCCAGAATGGGTGTCACCGCCGGGCAGTCCTTGAATGCCTTATAACAGCGCGGATGGAACACACAGCCGGTGGGAGGATTGAGCGGACTGGGCACTTCACCCTTGAGGACGATGACCTGCCGTTTCATCTCGACTTCAGGGTCGGGGATGGGAACGGCGGAGAGAAGCGCCTGGGTATAGGGGTGGAGCGGTTCTTTGTATAGCTCGTCGCGGTTGGAAATCTCCGCGATTCTACCCAGGTACATCACCGCTACGCGGTCGCTGATGTGCCGCACCACGGAGAGGTCGTGGGAAATAAACAGGTAGGCGACCCCGAACTTTTCCTGCAGGTCGTCCAGCAGGTTGATAATCTGCGCCTGGATGGAGACATCGAGGGCGGAAAGTGGTTCATCGCACATAATGAATTTAGGTTGTAGTGCCAGCGCCCGCGCTACGCCGAGCCGTTGCCTTTGCCCGCCGCTAAACTCGTGGGGGTAGCGGTCCGCCATATACGGCGCCAGTCCCACCAGGTCGAGTAGTTCCGCCACCCGGTCACGGTACTCTTTTCCCTGTGAAATATTATGTATCCGCAATGGTTCCCCGACGATGTCCAGAGCCGTGAAGCGAGGGTTCAGGGAATCGTATGGGTCCTGGAAAATAATTTGCATTTTCTGCCGAAGCGGACGCAGTTCTTTATCTGTCATACGCGTCAGGTCTTGCCCTTCGAACATAACCTCGCCGGAGGTAGGCCGATAAAGCTGGAGGACGCACTTGCCGAGTGTGGTCTTGCCGCAACCGCTTTCACCCACCAGTCCTACCGTCTCGCCCTTGTGGACTGACAGGGTTACACCATCCACCGCTTTCACTTCCGCCACCACCTTCGGGCGGAGAAATCCCTTTACGATGGGGAAGTATTTGGTGAGATTATTTATTTCTAAGACGACTTCTTTTGCCATGGCGTATGTCCCTTCTGGTCGACCCAGCAGGCGGAATAATGGTCTTTTGCCACCTGTACCAGGGTGGGTTTTTGTTGAGCACACATTTCTATACTGTAATCACAACGGGCATGGAAAGCGCATCCTTTTGGCAGGGCGATGAGGTCCGGAGGCTGGTCTCTGATAGGTAATAGCCGGGTCTTGCGCGGTTCATCGAGGCGCGGCACGGAGGCGAGGAGGCCGGCGGTATATGGATGGTGAGGCCGGTGGTAGACTTCCAGTGCCGTCCCCTGCTCCACGATTTTCCCGGCATACATCACGAACACGCGGTGCGCATACCTTGCCACGACACCGAGGTTGTGGGTGATAAGAATCAGTGCCGTATTGAACTCGCGGGAGATGCCGCGGATAAGCTCGAGTAACTGTGCCTGGATGGTGACATCGACGGCAGTGGTAGGTTCATCCGCGATGATGATTTTGGGCTTGCAGGCAATAGCGATAGCTATCATCACGCGTTGCCTCATACCGCCGCTGAACTGGTGAGGATAATCATGGACCCGTTGTTCCGGGTGGGGAATACCCACTATTTTCAGCAGGTTCATTGCTTCCCGCTCCGCCTCTCCACGGGATAGACCTTTATGTGATTCCAGCCCTTCTGAAAGCTGGCGCCCGATTGTCAGCACCGGATTCAAGGATGTGAGCGGCTCCTGGAAAATCATGGATATTTGGGCGCCCCGCACCTTGCGTATTTCGTCGGGGGAAAGTTTGAGCAGGTCGGTGCCGTTAAAAAGGACTTCGCCGGACTCGATTTTGCCTGGTGGCTCCGCTATTAAACGGATAATTGAGAGGGCGCTGACGGTCTTGCCACAGCCGCTTTCCCCCACCAGCGCGATTGTTTCGCCCGGGTCCAGGTCGTAGGAGACATCGTCAACTGCTTTTACGATGCCGTCCTGCGTGTAAAAATAAGTTGTGAGATTATGGACTTCAAGGAGTGGTTTCATATTTTATCGTCTCAATTTCGGGTCGAGGGCGTCACGCAGTCCGTCGCCCAGGAAGGTGAACGCCAGCAATAATAAAGCAATGGCAATTGCCGGGAAGATAATCAGGTGTGGCTTGGCGAAAATGAGATTGTAGCCATCGCGTATCATGGCGCCCCAGCTTGGGGTGGGTGGTTGCACGCCGATGCCGATATAGCTGAGCGCTGCCTCTGCGAATATCGCCCGGGGAATATTAAAAGTGATGGATACAATGACGGGACCCAAAGAGTTTGGTAATAGGTGCCGCCAGGTAATGTAGTTACCCATACCGCCCATCGCCCGCGCGGCGCTGACAAAATCGCGTGATTTTAGAGAAAGTACCTGCCCGCGCACCAGCCGCGAGACACCGACCCAGGCAACCAGCCCGATGGCAAGAAAAAGCATGTAGATACTGCCGCCCAGTACCGAGCGCAATAGAATGATGAGTAATATATCCGGGAAGGCGTACATCACATCTACGAAGCGCATGATAAAATTATCGGTCTTGCCGCCCGCGTAACCGGAGATTGCGCCGATGGGTAAGCCGATGACAATGACGATGAACTGTGTAAAAATACCAACAGAAAGCGAGGTGCGGGCACCATAGAGAAGCCGGGCAAAGGCATCGCGCCCCAGTTCGTCCGTCCCCATCGGGTGTTTCCAGGAGGGGCTCTCCATGATTTCATCCAGGTTCTGGTCGGCAAAGCCGTATGGCGTAATCAACGGTGCCAGAATCGCCGCCAGGGCGAGCAAAAGAATAAACACCGCTCCCGCTAGCGCAAGGTAGTTGCGCCGGAGCCGGATGAAGGCATCGCCCCATAATGTGTGATGGGGTCTGGCGGAAACGGTCTCGATTTTCGTAACTACTGTCACAACGGGTCTCCTTAATCGAAACGGATACGCGGGTCGATAGCGGCGTAAAGAACATCGACCACCAGGTTCAGGATAGCAATGGCAAAGGCATAAAAAAGCACGCCACCCATAATAAGACCGTAATCCCGGGCAAAAACGCCCTGTACGAAAAGTCTTCCCACACCCGGTATGGAAAAAAGGTTTTCAATAATAAAGGAGCCGGTAATCAGGTTAGCCAGTTCCGGGCCAGCCACAGTGACAACGGGGATAAGGGAATTTCTGAAAATGTGCCGCACCCGCACAACGTTCTCCGGCAGGCCTTTGGAGCGTGCCGTGCGCACGTAGTCCTGGCGCATTACCTCCAGGGTACTGGCACGGGTGATACGTGCGCTCTGCGCCGCAGGTAGCGCGGCCAGGCAGATGACGGGCATTATCAATTGCAGTGGTGAACCCCAGCCGCCGGTAGGTAACCAGTGTAAAGCTACGGAGAAAAGGATCATCAGGAGAATTCCCAGTACGAAGCCGGGTATGCTGGCGAATATCGTGGAAAATATTACGGAGGCATAGTCCGTGGTGGAATTTTGTTTTAACGCCGCCGCCATTCCAAAAGGGATGCCAACGGCTTGCGCGAGGATAAAAGCAAGAATACCCAGTATCGCGGTCCTGGGCAAACCTTTGAGGAGTATTTCTGTGACACCGCGGCCCTGGAACGAGTAAGAGACCCCCAGGTCTCCCTGGACTACTCCCCATAGAAAGTTACCGAACTGCTCGTAAAGGGGTTTATCCAGGCCGTACCTTTTATTGAGGGCATCGACGACCTGTGGCGCAAGCTGTTTTTCTCTATCCCAGGGACCTCCCGGGACAAGGTGCATGAGGGTGAAAGTAATCAAGGATACAACGAACAGGACCAGGACGAGCCACAAAATACGGCGGACGATGAATTTGAACATCTATGTTTCTAGCGTTTTTACCTCAGGGGAGCGGAGAGTCAGCCTCTTCAAACTCCCCTGAGGTAGATTGTAGCACATCCTTAACGGTACAGCCTACTTTTGGACGTAGACTTCGTTTAAGAACATGTCGCCGGAGACGTCACCGTCCATACCGGTGGTCTTGTGTCCCTTAATCCAGGGTTTCCTCAGAACGAAGCGCTCGCGGTAGAACATGTTGACAATCGGCGCATCATCTATG
Source organism: Dehalococcoidia bacterium (assembly GCA_030691775.1). Classification (GTDB taxonomy): domain Bacteria; phylum Chloroflexota; class Dehalococcoidia; order Dehalococcoidales; family Fen-1064; genus JAURWL01. The sequence goes on along the minus strand of JAUYDN010000041.1, from coordinate 5,064 downwards.
ACCATTTTCTGGGCATCCGCCCACATCTGGAGACGTTTGGTCTCATTCAGCTCGATGTTGGCTTTCTTTGCCAGGTCATCGAATGCCTTATTGCTGTAGTTGGTGTGGTTGTTACCGGCATTGGTGCCGAAGAGTTCCGGTAACCAGTTCTGTGGGTCGGGGTAATCTGCGCCCCACCCGAACCATGCCCAGGTGTGCGTTTCCGCGTTGACGGCGGCGCTGAATGCCTTGCGTTCCATCGGCTCCAGGGTCAGGTCGATGCCGAGGTTCGCTTTCAGCTGGCCCTGCAGGAATTGCGCGATAAGCGGGTTGCTACCGGTATCGGCGTACTGGAATTTGAGTTGTGGCAAGCCCTTGCCATCCGGGTATCCCGCTTCTGAAAGTAGTTGTTTAGCTTTGGTGACGTTGAAAGCGTACTCACTACCGAGGTTCGGGTCGTGACCGGGCATTCCCGGTGGAATCCAGCTCAACGCCACTTTGCCAACCCCGCTCCGGACTTTGTCGACAAAGGCGGCACGGTCGACGGCTGTAGAGAGCGCCTGGCGGAGTTTCTTGTTATCGAACGGCGGTTTTGCCAGGTTGAACTGGAAAGCGAAGGTTACAAGTTCGGCGTAGCGTACCAGTTCTTTGCTAAGTACCGGGTCTGCCATAACCGTTTTTTCGTTCCCTGCCGGCGGCGCGATGATGTCAATCTCGTTGTTCTTGTAAGCGGCGAAGGCGGCATTGACATCCGTAATCATCTTGAAGGTGATTTCGGTGAGGAACGGTTTGGTGCCCCAGTATTTTTCGTTCGGAACGAGCGTGATATGGTCGGAATGTTCCCAGGTCTTCATGATATAGGGACCATTACCGATGTAGTTGGGTGGTTCCGTCCATTTTTCACCAAACTGGTTGATGATATCTTCGCGTACCGGGTACACGGGCCACAAAGCCATCAGGGAAAGGAAGTGAGGTAACGGGTCGACCAGTTTGATTTCCAGGGTAGTGTCGTCGATGGCTTTGACACCCACCTTGTCTTTCAGGGCGGCTTTTTCCGCCGCGCTCTTGTCGGTTGCGGTGTAATATGCCTCACCACCGGCAATGCCGAAGTAGAAAGAGGCGTATTCGGCCGCCAGGTCCGGGCTCAGCATACGCTTGATGCTGTATTCGAAGTCTTTGGCGGTGACCTTTTTGCCGTCGCTCCAGGTGACGTTGTTCTTCAGCTTGAACGTGTACGTCTTGCCGTCGGCAGAAATACCCTTATTAGCTGTCGTGGGCATTTCCCTGGCGACTACCGGGGTCAGGCTGAGGTCCTGTTTGAAGCCGAGTAGACCTTCGAAAACCTGCATGATTACCGTACGCTCTGTCGACCACGAAGCGCGGTTCGGGTCGATGGTGTTAGGCTCTCCGGCCAGGTTGACACGGAGAACCTGGGGGTCGGTGAGCTTGCCGGGTTTGGTAGCTCCATCTCCTTGTGCGCAGGCCGGGAGGATAAGGGATAGGGTAACCAGGAAAGCTATGAGCGAGAAAATGATAGTCCTTTTCTTCATTATTTACACCTCCTATGAATTTTGTTCGGGTTGCCTATCTCGCCTGTAGCAAAGGGTTGCTAAATTAATAATATCAATGAAATGATAGGAACATTTCTATGGGAGTGAAGGACGGGGTGTGCGTACGGTGAGGTGAAAACAGGATTACCTCCTGTAAATATGGATGTTTGACCTACGGCATAAGATTATGACACTGCACAGGTATGTTGTCAAGTGGCTGTTTCTTGGAGTTTCTTGGACGCATCCGCGAAACTAAAACATATGCAGGAAAAACCCCCTTCAGTCCCCCTTTACGAAAGGGGGGAAATTGTATCCTCTCCCTTCGTAAAGAGCTTGCCCCGTACTTGATACGGAGGAGATTGTGAGGGTTTTCAGTTGTTTCGCGGGAAGCTCTCTTGTGGTTATGCATCGTGGGCGTGTTATAATCTTTTTTACCCATGTATTTCTCATAGAGGCAGGCTATGCGGTTAAATAAATACAGTGTGATGGTGTTGGCGATAATACTGGCGTTTTTTATTATTGCCATGGTATTTTACCCCAGGATGCCGGATAGGATGGCTTCGCACTGGAATGCCGCGGGGGAAGCGGGCGGTTACATGTCCAGCTCCTAGTGGAGTGTCTCAATAACAGCTTTACAATTCTGAATAAAAGATGCCAGTTCTTACACAGCGCCTCATCCCCCCGCATCAAGTGCGGGGCAGGCTCTTGCCCCTTCTCCGCAGAGAAGGGGCAAGAACTATGTTGAGAGGGGCTGACGCCCCTCTCAACTCCCTTGTGCAAGTTGGCAGTCATCTTGCTTTCCCACCCTTTGCAACCATCATTTTCATATTTCGTCCGTGGCACCACACTCCATGTGTAATTGTCAAGTTATTTCGGAGACACTGAGGCATCCGCGAAACTCGGAAAAACTGTGCTTTGTAAAGCCGACCCTTTGCTATTTGCTCGGTGATTAGCTTGAAACTTGGTGGTTGATTACCAAGTTTCATAGGAAAGTGCTATGGCGGTTCCCGCGAAACGAGCAAATTAAGGGGTTCACCCTTGGGGGGTAATTATCACCTGTGCCTGCTCATTATCCTTAAACTTCGAAGCTACGCCAATAATCAAATTGGGGTAAATGGGGTTTTTTTATCACTAATCACGTGTGTGTATGCAGTTTCGCGGGAAGCTCGGAGACACTACAGTAGTATGCCTGCATTTCATTAAGTATCTTGTTCTTCTCGGCGATATGGAAGGTTGCCTGCACCTCGTCCAGCTAAAGTCGAAAGTCTCAACCCCGGCGTTACGTTAGGCTACCGGGGATATTCGGTATCTGTAACGAACTACTGAAAGCTGATTACTGACCGCTGATAGCCGACAGCTATTTTATTTCCGGGTACAGTGGCGAGCCGGCTTTCATATACCGGTTCAAATGTCGCATGGTCGCAACGAGCTTATCGCTATTCTTTTCATAGAGCCAGCCGTCAATCCAGAACATTTCCGTGCGGGCGCCGGCGCCGATGCTGATTATTTTGTTCACGGCGCGGTACGGCACTCCGATTTTCACGGGTCCGTTGACCATGCGGAACTCACTCGCGCCGAAGAAAGGCACCGCTTGAAATTGCTGATTGTTCTGGATGTGAATGAGACCGAAAAGGTTGCTGAGCGGTACGAGCGAGGGACCCCAGGGAGAAGGTCCTTTGTACCAATCAATCGTGTCTTCGAGGTTCTCCAGCCGGCGGGCGACGCTTTCCGGAGTGGCAATCACATCTTTAGGTCCGAACTCATCGCCGATATTGATACCCGCGAGAATCCGCAGTTCTTCTCTGGCGGCGTTCTTCATCTCCACGGTCTGGAGGTGGGGCGGCTCTTCGGGGTTGCCCGCGGCGACAGTGCCCTGCATCACCACCTTGCCGTCACGCATTTCCACGTGGCATTTTACCTGCACGTCATTGTTACCGGCTGGCGGCTGGTCGATTATTGCCCGCACTTCTTCCCTATCGGTGGTGGCAAAAGTGTAGAACAAGCTGAGCGAGCCCTGCTCGAACCAGCGTTTGCCCCAGGCTTTCTGCACCAGTGGCGCAAACAGGTCGAGATGCACCGTCCCGGCGACCGTCCCGCCTCTCATGCCGATTTGCGTGGCGGTGGCGTTATCATGAATCGAGCCTTTCATATTCCGGGCGGCGTTGATACCTTCGCGCCACGGTCCGTAAATCTGTCCCTTTTCAACTGCAATACCGTCAGACATATTAACACCTCGCTTTACAAATACTGCCTAATTATCTATGAAAATTCCTTCTGGCGTCAATGACGAAACAAACACAAGGCGGCTGAAGGGTTCGGGGTGGTGAATAAACGTTTTGGAAGTCGACCTGGTCAGATGATTTCAGTAGTTTATTGCGTACAGGATAAAGCAGAATGGCTGAGGGAAGGAACCAGGCATTCGGTCCCTTCCCTCTTTTTTATTACTTTTTTACCGGCTTATCGTTACAGCCACAACCACAGTTCGTCTGCACAGCCGTGACCTTCGGCTCTTTCTTTTTCTGGACTGCCATTGCCTTTTCCTCCTTTCTCTTCATTAACCTTTACCTTCCCTGGGCCCCGGAAAAATTCAAACCCAGTACCACACTCTTCTTTGCAGAGTTAGTTACGCCTTTACCAATACAACTGCAAGATACGTCTGTTTCCAGAGGTTGACTTCTGTGAGCCGCGGAAGTCAACCTCGCCGAAAGGTCATTTTTGTAATGCGTCAGCTCCTCACGAAATGTGGTCAGGTCGCGTATCTTCCGGTCAATATCGTTGAGTTTAGCCTCGACTAATGAAAACAGCCGGTGTTCCAGGTCGTTACAGCGCCCATCGATAGCATATTCCACGAGAGCTTTGATTTCAGTCAGAGAAAGACCGAGGAGCTTTGCCCTCATAACCAGCCGTAAGCGCTCAACGTCCCGTTTTGAATAAAACCGGTATCCAGAATTACTCCTTTGTGGTTTCGTTAATAGCCCGACCTCTTCGTAGTACCTGATGGTTTTTGGGTTTATATGTAAAGAATTCGCCAGTTCACCGATTGTCACCCCGGATTTCATCGAGTTGGTCCTCCTCCGTCACACTTCTTAATGCCAGCATATACCTTCCAGTTACTGGAATGTCAAGCCCCTTTTTGAAAGATTCTACGTTTTTTAAAGAGTGAAAAAAGGAAAATTGGAAAACCACGAGAAAAATACAGAAAAGAGTCTATTGACAGAGTAAGATTCATGTAGTAACATAAATATATAATATTATAATTATAGAAACATCTAATATACTATAATTCCTTGCAGGAGGTTAAAAATGGAAGACCAGATTTATGCCTATCATGCGGAGATGTGCCAGGTCCTTTCACACCCCAAGCGGCTGGAAGTGATAGATACATTACGTGATGGCGAAATCACAGTTACCGAGCTCGCCCAGAAACTGCAAGTCACATCGGGTAAACTATCAGTGCAGCTCTCGATGATGACGGAGCTTCTCGGTCTGCTCACGCGTAATGTAGGAATTATGGTCTACTATCGTATCGCTAATC